>JAHEZF010000029.1:0-6165 GCA_023251215.1 Sphingobacteriales bacterium
GATGGATTGAATCAACCATTTGGTTGGACCGAAGGAGCGAACCGCGTTTACACGACGCTGGCCCAGGATATTGCTTACAAAGATCCTAACCGCAATTGTATTTTTCTGGATAATCATGATCTTGATCGTATCTATTCAGTGGTGGGAGAAGACTTTGATAAATTCAAAATGGCGATGAACTGGCTGCTGACACTTCGTGGCATTCCTGAGATCTATTATGGCACAGAGATACTGATGAAGAATTTCAAAAATCCGACCGACGCCGAAGTGCGAAAAGATTTTCCGGGTGGCTGGCCCGGCGACCCGGTGAATAAATTTACGGCAGCAGGAAGGACAGAAAAAGAAAATGAAGCATTTAATTATATCAGGAGCCTTGCCAATTATAGGAAGACTTCTTCAGCTATTACAACCGGCAAACTGATGCAATACGTTCCGGCAAACGGAGTATATGTTTATTTCCGGTATAACAGTAAGCAAACCATCATGGTGATAAGCAATACAGGAACCAAGGCGATGAAAATGGATTGGGATCGTTTTTCAGAAAGGCTAAACGGGTTTTCACAGATCAGGAATGTGATCACCGGACAGGTTCAGTTACTGAACAGTTTTGAAATAAAACCCAAAGAAAGTTTTGTGTTTGAGCTGATGAAATAATTTTTTGAAAACAGTAACGGGGGCTTACTTATAAAACTGTTTCCACACTAAAACGATTTTTACTTTAATAACAATTACAGAATCAAAATCTATTTCCTTTCGATCTTATATTTCCTGCTTATCTCATCATACAGTTTTATAAAATCGTTTGATTTGCCATCCCTGTCAAAAACAGATTCCCATGTATTCAGTGGCTCCCAGATACAGGTGCCTTTTCCTTTACCATCGGGTAATCCGAAAGTGATTTCATTCACTTCTTCTTTTTTTTGTGAATATTCAACCACAAAAACATCTTTACCATATTTTTTTACAAGCCCCGTAAGATTATTCCTGAGATCATCCAATGTTCCGTGCCATTTTGGATAATACGATTCGCCTATCACATCAAAGGGAACATTCCGGGCCATCATATTATCAATAAAAAAAACTGATTCATCATGCTGACCACCCAAGGCAATATGCAACAGCATGATTACAGATGGATCAACAGCCTTTACAGCCGCGGTACCTGCGCTGATCAGTTGCGCCAAACTATCCGGATGGCTTATATGTCCTTCGGGCCATAGAATTCCATGATTCACCTCGTTGCCTATCTGAACCATGTCAGGCAATGTACCCTGGTCTTTTAATTGCTGAATCACATCCTTTGTATATTCATAAACTGCCTGCTTTAATTCTGCAAATGAAAAATTTTTCCATGCAGCAGGTTTGTATTGTTTACCTGGGTCGGCCCAGTAATCACTGTAATGAAAATCCAATAAGAATTTCATTCCCGCTTTTTTTACCCGCATGGCCATTTGTTTGGTATGTGCCAGATCGCAAAAACCTTTTTGAGGCGAATAACCACTATCTCTTGCCGGATCATTAAAAATCCGGAGCCGCACATAATTGAATCCATGATCCTTTAATATCTGTATCGCCCCTTTTTCCACTCCTTTATCATAAAACTTCATTCCTCTTGCTTCCAGTTCCGGTAAAAAAGAAATATCGGCTCCAAGCATTTTGTCAACCCGATAGCTATCGGGTTCTTTTTTAGTCCCCGACAAAACTGGCTGATACTTAGTATTGCTGGTAACAGATAAAATTGCACCTGACGAAACAGTATAGATATCTGTAGAACCCGGCCAAAGGCTGTCGGACTTTGCTTCAAACTTTATATGGTCAGGTTTAGTTCCCGCCAGCACAATAACCTGGCATTTGCCGCTGAATAAATGACGCTGCCATTTTCCTACATCACATTTATCTGGCTCATGGCTGCTGGGGTTGCCATTGCCAACGCCAATTATTTTTGCATCCCCGGATATGAAAAACGTAATCAGATTATCCGCATCGGGTACTTCACGTCCCTGCCGGTCTATTACATGTACATTGATGACCGTAGCATCTTTACCATCTGCAAGCATTGTGGTTTTATACGGAGTAATGACCACTTCAAACGGTTTACCGGTTGTTTCAACTTTTGCTGTAAGTTTTTTCCCCTTTTTATAAGCCACTGCCTCCAGTGTTCCCGGTTCATAATTTACTTTCCATTGCAGGTGGCTGTTCCGTGGCATATCCTTTTTGCCAAGGCTTTTTCCATTCAGAAATAATTCCACATTATCTGAATTGGTATTTACCCAAACATCAACAGGTTGCCCTTCTTTCCCCTTCCAGTTCCAATGTGGTGAAATATGCAATACATCTTTATCCGTCCACCACGATTGGTAGTAGTAATAAATATTTTTGGGAAAACCGCACATATCCATGATACCAAAATGCGAATTGATATTGGGCCATTGATATGGAGTAGGCTCGCCCCGATAATCAAATCCTGTCCATACAAATCCGCCCAGCCAGAAATCATTATCAGCTGCCAGCTTCCACCAGTCTTCTGCTCTACTTGCCCACCAGGGAAAACTAATATCCTGATCGGGCACATATCCTGTAATAGTATCTTTTTCATAAATGCCACGAGTGGTGACCGTGCTTCCCATTTCAGTTCCCATGATTGGTTGAGTGGGATGATTGTTATGATATTCCGCAACGGCAAAATGCCGGTAATTAAATCCGCGAACAGGTATCACTTCATTTACTCCTTTATAGTAATTGCCATTGTCAGCAGCATAAATACTTGTTCTCGCCGGGTCCAATTCTTTTTGTTTCTGCACCAGGGTTTGTGCGATGCGTTTCCCAGTACTGCCGCCTTGTACTACCCATTCCTCATTTCCGATGGACCAGATAAAAACAGAGGGATGATTCCGGTCACGAAGAATGAGTTTTTCAAACTGACTGATATATTCAGGGCTGCTGTTCAGCAAACGGTTCTCATCCAATACAAGCATACCCAGACTGTCACATGCATCCAGTAATTCAGGTGTGGGAGGATTATGTGACGTCCGATAGGCATTTACTCCCATTTCTTTTAATAAATTGATGCGATAAGACTGAAGGTAATCGGGTAATGCGCTGCCTGCACCCGCATGATCCTGGTGACAACACACTCCCTGTATCTTTACATGTTTACCATTCAGAAAAACACCGTTGGTTTTAATATCAATACTGCGGATACCGAAACGTTGTTTAACACTGTCAACCACTTTTCCGTTTTGTTTTATCACTGATACTACCCTGTACAAATAAGGATCTTCCAATGACCACAGTTTTGCAGCAGTAATATCTACTTTACATTTTATTGTTTTTGTTTCATTCGCTGCCATGGCAAGATTTTGTTCCTTACTCTGCGCTGATTTTTTTCCACTGCGGTCTGTTACATAGCTATAAACAGTACAATTTACCGATGACAAGTTTTGATTTTGAACAGAAGTTTCGACAGAGATGGCGGTTGCATTCCCTTTTATGTTAGTATAAATAAAGACTCCATTCTCTTCAATATGAAGATTATTATATTGATTCAGCCAAACATGGCGGTAAATGCCGGCGCCTTCATAAAACCACCCTTCATACTGAGATGCATCAACTCTTACAACAAGAATATTGTCTTTGCCAAAATTTACGTAGTCTGTAATATCATATTCTGCGCCGATGTATCCGCTTTTATTATTACCAAGAAAAAAACCATTCAACCAGATATTGGCATCACGGAAAATTCCATCAAACTGAATAGAGAAACGTTGTCCCGAGTCTGCCGCCGCGATAGTAAAATGTTTCCGATACCATCCAATACTGTTTTGCGGATACAAGCCACCCACGGGTTTATATCCATGTGCCATTACATCAAAATTGGGTGAATTCTCAAAAGGCAATTCTACAGCCCAGTCGTGTGGCAGATCCAGCGACCGCCATGTCTTATCATCAAATTTGGGGTCAATGGCTGTGCCTTGGGATTTTCCGGTTTTGGAAAAAATATTGATAATACTGTAATTGAAATCTTTTGTTGCATCTGCTGCATGGCCCAAATGGAACTTCCAGTTCTCGTCAAAGTTGATATGTTTTCGTTGTGAAAATTGTGCCCCGGATATAGCCGGCAAACATAAAATCGTTAGCAAACAAATGATAAGATACCGGTAAGTGTTCATAAAAAAAATATTGAGGTGACCAGGTAATTCTTTTATGTTTTTCCCGACAAAAAAATTAATTAATAGCATTCAGTGCATCTGTTGGCTTACCTGTATTATCGAAAGCCCTTAAAGTGTATCCCTGCCAGTTGTTATAGCTTTCGGATTCCCGGAATTAAAAAAAACCCACAATACAGCTATTCATACTAAAGACCGCTCAATAAGAGAACGGTCTTTAGTTATCACGCAGAAATTATTTACTTTTTCTAATTTATTGTCACCCTCTGTGTATTTTCATTCAATATAATAGTGTATGTACCGGCTACAGTGGGTGTTTTAAAATTGGGTCCTCCTTCCCATCTGATCGGCCTTGGAGTTCCGAGTGTCTGGCTTTGTCCGCTGTTATCTTCATAATCAAAAGCACCCCATGCATTACCTGCCAGGAACTTGATATCCTTATTAGCTTTTAATGCAATGGTTATTGTCCATACTCCATTACCGGAATAGGTCATTTGAGGAGATGATGGCGGATCCCAGTCATTTACACCCGCCTGGTTGATGCCATCGCCAACCAATCTCATTTCAGTAGCGGGGCTGAAGAAATATTTAATATTATTTACATCACGTCCGTCCCATATAGCCCTGTACCTGCCGGCAGTAGTTATATTCGGGAAATTAGCGCCATTTACTTCCATAGTGCTTCCATCCCCACCGGTTGACCCATAACTTCTTGTTTCATCTACAGCGTTGCTGCCATTATTCCACTGGTCATTGTCAATCAGTTTCCATCCATCGGTAATAAAATTAGTAAGCCCTACAAATAAATTTGTAGCAGGAGCTCCTAATGCATAAGTTGGAAAAACATTTGGCGGATTCCATCCCGCACCCGTAGCGCCACCTACAAATCCCATCCTTCCCACTCTTATATCATATTTCAAGGTGTTACGGTCTATAGTAATGCGATAAACTCCTGCTGTAGTAACGGAGAAGTTGGCTCCATTCAAAGAGAGATTTCCACCTGAACCGCCATAATTTATAGCCCAGTCACGACCCTGAGTAACTTTAAACTGTGATCCTGCCGGTAAAAAAATGTAGATGTAGTACATATTATTAAATACCGGTGCCCGGAGATCCCTGATCAACTCGGGAGCAGTTGGCGGATCCCAGTCGTTGCCATTGCCGGTAGCCGCCTGGTAGCTTCCCGGCAAATAAAATCTGAGAATGGGCACATAGCTTTGTATGATAACAAAAACAACATTTGAATAAGAAATTGCTCCCAATGCGGTAGTTGCTTTTAGCCGGTATTCTACTTTCCCGGAGTTTCCACCGGGAATCCCGGAATTCAAAGCGGTTGTATTTATTTCGCCTTGTGTCATTGGCTTGCTATAAATAGAAGCGCCAATAGGAATTACTTGTGGAGAAACAAAATTTTTCCCGGCTGAATCATATTGTAAAACATAGTCCACATTTCCTGAATAACCATTGAAAGAACGTGTCCAGGAAAATGTAAGCGAATTCACATTAGCCGTAGCCAGGGCACAGGTAACTGACGTAGCAGTACTTGATAGTACGGATGGATCGTTATAAGGTGTCACCGATATTTTAACAGTGTTAGAAACATATTTTTCATTGTTATTGCCGTAGGAGGATATTACTCTCACATCCATATTATAAGGAACGCCTAATGAGAAACCATAGTTCAGCAAAATATCATTCAGTTCTTTACCTGTGAGTGATGTAGTCAGGCTGCCTATAACCGTTTTTGTTGATTTTTTGGCAAAATTCCTTCCTGTAGAATCTATTTCTAAAATAAATTTATAGGTCCCTGAATCTGTTGCATATTTCGGGCTTGTCCAGGAAAATGCAACAACATTGGTTATTGAATCTGCTGGTGCAGGGGTTACTGCGGTTTTAGACGATGTAAGTGTAACGGCTGTGCCATTATCATAGTGCGGAAGATCCGCCACTTTTTGACAAGCGGTAACTACAAACGTAATTACGACTGGAAGAAAAAGAA
>JAHEZF010000029.1:6265-11665 GCA_023251215.1 Sphingobacteriales bacterium
TGCGAAACTTAAAATATTAGATTTTAATGGCACCGACCCATTTATTAAACTCGAAGTTATTCTTAATTGAATGTTATGAGGAACACCCGGCACCAGTTGCAATTGATTTAATAAATAACCATTAAACTCTCCCTGCGTAAACGACCTGGATAATTCTTTACTGATAACAATGCTTTGCCGGTTAGGGTTGGTAAAATTTGCACCGGTTGTATCTATTTCAAGCAGGTAATTTACATCGTGGGAACTTATGCCCGTGGTAAACTGATAATCCGGGTTTGTCCAGGATAGTGTAACGGCCTGGTTATTACTGTTTGGAAAAGAAAGCGGTATCGTGGCGCTACTGGCACTTAAAACCGGCGGGGTCCCTCCTTCATAGAAGATTTGATTTTCATCCTTTTTACAGGATAAAAAAGTAATTGCTAAAAGGAGTGTGCCAAAAAGTAGTTTTATTATATTTTTCATATCAAACAATTTATACTTAAAAAATTAATAGCCGGGGTTTTGAATAAGGTTTGGATTTGCGTTTATATCCCGGGAAGGAATTGGATATACTTTCAGATTAGAAGATACACCCGTGCCGGAACTAACACCACCTTTCCATGGCCACAGGTAAGTGCCTTCAACAAATTTGTTATAACGAATCAGATCGGTACGACGAAAACCTTCCCAATACAATTCTCTTGCTCTTTCATCCAAAATGAAATCCTGCGTCAACTGTCCTGCAGAAATATTTCCTGAGGTATTTGTATAGGCCCTTGTGCGAAGAGTATTCATGTATCCTAATGCTGTAGTTGCATCACCGCCGGTACCACCTCTTAATACGGCTTCTGCATAGATCAGGTACATTTCTGCCAACCGGAACAGTGGCATATCAATGTCAGAAAAGTCCTGGCTTTGTCCATTACTGCCGTCTCTTTTTATATTCTTATATTTTGTTACACCCAAACCATCCGTAAAGGTTGTAAGATTATTAATTTCCAGGTTTTGGCCGGATGTATAAAATTGTGAACGTTTGTCAGCAGTACCGGTCACATCAGGAAACAGGTTGGGTAAATTCCTGGTTGTACGGGCACCACTCCAGCCGCCCGCAATACCAAAAGAAGAAGCGGGCATGGAGCCGCCTACAGGTGCATGGGTAAGAAAGGTAGTTCCTCCATAACCCTGTGTATGTAATCCGTCATAATTAATGGTAAAAATAAATTCGCTGGTATTTAAATTATTATCAGCACGCATTAACCATGTGTAATTGCTGATGAGTGCATAACCTGCATCAATTACTTTTTTAGAATATGTAATTGCTTCTGTGAATTTTGTTGCTCCTATGTATACCTGTGCATTCAAATACATGCGGGCCAGCAATGCCCATACAGCCGCTTTATCCGCCCGGCCATATTCATTGGCGCGGGGTGCCGGCATATTGGGTTCTATGGCTAACAATTGGGTTTCAATATAACTGAATAACTGGCTGCGGTTTGCCTGTGGAGGAGGAGGGCCACCGATAACACTTGCTTCAGTTACAAACGGAGCTTTTCCATAAAGATCCATCAACACCCAATATTGAAATGCTCTCAGGAACTGGGCCTCTCTTGCATATTGTTTGATGTTATCCGCATCGGTGCCGGAAATACCCCTTTTACTAAGATTAGCGTCGGATGATTGCCTGATAAATTCATTGCACAGCGTAACCTGGTACATGCTGCGGTAATAAAGACCGGTAAGAAAACTATTATTTGATGTCCAGTTCATGTTATGAAAGTCCTGGATGCCAACATCGCCCCAGGATATTACTGCTTCGTCGGTACTTAATTCCTGTGCTTTCCAAAAAAGGCGAAAGAAATCAGAAAAGCCTTCATCGATACCCTGTATATCACCATTACCTGCCGGCCCCTGGTTGCCCGTTAATGAAAAACTGCCATATACTTTACCCAGCGCCTGCTTATAACCGGCAGCAGTAGCATACACGGTTTCAGAGGTTACATCGTTGGTAGGTTTCAGGTCTAATTTTTTTGTACAGGACTGGATAAATACCAAACACGCAGCAAAAAAACCGGTTTTTAAAATAATTTTTTTCATACTCTTTATTTTAAGCTTATCACTTTTAAAAATCAAGATTCAGGTTGATGGCGAAAATTCTTGGCCTTGGATAAAAATTATTATCAATGCCTCCGAATACTTCCGGATCCACCCCTTTATACTTGGTAATCGTAAATACGTTCTGTACGGTAGCCCCGATCCGTAAGTTAGTATTTTTTGCGGCAATATCCCCGGCATTATACCCGATATTGATATTATCCATTCTCAGGAAGGAGGCATTCTGAATGTAATAATCAGATAAAAGATATTTATCTCCATTACCCGTAAAATTTGTCTCCAGCAAATTGGAAGAGCCGTTAGCCAGGAAACCGAGAGGGTCAATAATATTGCGCTGTACCCCGGTATTTGAAAACCGGTTATTATACATGTAATTTCCAAAGCTTCCTCGCAGTGAAAAACCGGCATTCCATTTTTTCCAGTTCACATTTGAATAAGACCCTAAGAATACATCGGGGTCAGGGGCTTTGTACCTGTACAGGTCATCAACATTGATCTGGCCATCGCGGTTCCTGTCTTCAAACAAACCCTCAACAGGCTTTCCTGCTTTATCATATATCTGCTGGTACACATAAAAAGATCTTTTGGGATAGCCCACTGTATGGATTTGAATAGTGCTGCCAACCCCTCCGGCTATACCTCCAACCAGGTTGCCAGGAAATTTTGGATCATTAACAAAAGTGAGTTTGGTAATTTCATTTTTGTTATAAGTAATGTTGAAACCAATTTCCCATACAAGGGTTTTATTTCTTACCGGTTGGGCAATGATGGTAAATTCAACACCGCGGTTTTCCATATTTCCTATATTGGCAAGAATTTTATTGGAAAAATTAGTACCTGCGGGCTGATCAATTACACTGAGAAGGTCTGTAGTTTTTTTCAAATAAATATCCGCCGTTCCTTTTATACGATTATTCCAAAAACCATAATCAATCCCGATATTATAAGTGGCAGTTTGTTCCCATTTTAAGTTAGGATTGTACCCATCAGGCCGGTACAGATCATAGAATGTATTACCAAATTGATACTGCGCCTGGCTATTTGCCACAGAATACCTTGGAATATAGTCATAGTTGCCAATTCCATCCTGCTGACCCGTGACTCCAATGCCCAGTCTTAATTTCAGTTCACTCAGCACAGCAACACTTCTCAGGAAATTTTCGTCTTTCATTCTCCAGGCAAAAGCTCCTGAAGGAAACCAGCCCCACCTGTTATCTTCAGAAAAACGGGATGAGCCATCTCTGCGAATCGTACCGGTGAGCAGGTATTTTCCTTTATAGGAATAATTTACCCGGCCAAAGAAGGAGATCAACCTGTTTTGCGGTTTATCAAAACGGAAAGTCGGGCTACTTATTAAAAAGCCGTCAGTTGCATAATCTGAATAGGGTGTCCACTTACGTCCATTGGCATCAGTTAATACCCCGTTTGGATTAAGTTCGCCATTATAATTTGTAGCTGAAAAATCCTGGTACGAATAACCTGCGATTGCATCAACACGGCTGGTAATGGATTTAATCTCTTTTATATAATTTAAATAAGTTTCAAGAAGTGTATTGGACTTTTTTTGCAGGTACCTGTTATTTACTCCACCATGCAATGCATCAGGCGAACGGCGATAAGCCGATGCGGCGCTGTCATTTATATATACAGTTCCCTCACCTTTTGAAACATCATATCCAAGATTAAGGTTCACATGCAGGTCGGGGAAAAAATGAAGTTTATAATCAACCTGTATATTGCCAATACTTCTGCTCACCTTGCTTTTGTCATTCCTTTCTTCAAGCAAACCCACTGGGTTTAACGGAGAAAGTTTTCGCAACCCGGTGGTTGAAGACGGATCGAGCCACTGAAAATAACCTTCATATCTTTTACTTGAAGAATGTACAGGCTGTGTAGGATCAAACCGAACAGCAGTACCGATAGCGCCTTCATCGGCAAATTTTGAATTATTGATTGAGCCTTTCAGGTTCAGATCTATTTTCAAATAGCCGTTAAGTAATTTAGGGTTCAGCGTAATGGAGGCTGATTTTCTTTTCAGGTTTCCTGTTGTTAATATACCATCCTGGCTTAAAAAGCCGATTGAAACCCTGTACGGAAGAAGATTCTTATAAGAACCTGACATGCTTAAATTATTATCTATGGTACTGGCGTTTTTATAAATTTCATCCTGCCAATTAGTGCTGGCTCCTCCCATCAGGGCAATTTGTGCAGGAGTGCCATGCGCATTCACATAAGTTCTGAACTCAGATGGTGAAAGTACTTCCGCTTGCTTGGGAAGTGTTGACAATGAATACTGGGTACTGAAATTGAATTTCATTTTACCACTTAGTCCTTTTTTAGTAGTAATAATGATCACACCATTAGATGCTCTTGACCCATAAATAGCCGTAGCAGAAGCATCTTTTAAGATATTAAAGGATTCAATGTCATTAGGGTTGATCAATGCAAGTGGATTGGCTGCCCCGGATATTCCATTATTATCAACCGGTACTCCATCAATAACAAGTAAAGGACTATTACTTGCATTTAAAGAAGCGCCGCCACGAATACGGATAGTGCTGCCTGAACCCGGCGCACCGCCGTTAGATACAATTTGTACTCCTGCTACTTTTCCTGCAATCAATTGTTCGGGTGTGGTAATTGATCCTTTATTAAAATCTTTAGATGTAATATTTGTAACCGAGCCTGTGAGATCTTTTTTCATCCGGGTTCCATAACCAATCACTACTACTTCGCCAAGTGACGCATCCGTTACAACAAGCACAACACTCACAGAAGTTTTCCCTTCAATGGATACTTCCTGTGTGGCAAAACCAACAAATGTGAACACTAATACGTTTACTGTATTGGCAATTGAGATACTATATGATCCATCGGCAGTTGTTTGTGTTGCAGTTCTTGTTCCTTTGGCTGACACGGTTACTCCCTGCATGGCTGAACCATTTCTTTGATCAGTTACTTTTCCGGTTACAACTTTATTTTGAGAATAGGAAAGTTGCGCTACTAACAGCAACATGCAAAGAGTGGCTGCCTTAATTAATTTTTGGAAAGACATAAGCAATCATTAAGTTTTTAGAAAATCAATTTTCAACCCCGCAATGTGTATTGAACACACAATGTTAACATAATTTTAAATCCCAAAAAATTTAATTTTCGATTTCCACTGCCCATTTTAAGAAGGCAAAATCAAAAAAAAAGAAGCGTTTAAAAATTACCCAAAAAGAAACAATAAAAATTAAACAAACGAAATATCAGGCGATTATAAGCTTATTGGTCAAGGCTTTACGTCTCGTCATTTTTTTCCTGAAC
>JAHEZF010000030.1:0-7500 GCA_023251215.1 Sphingobacteriales bacterium
TTGTTAATCTTATTGAAGAAGAAGCGCCACTCCATGCCTGAAGAACATAGAACGTACCCGGTGAAGGATTGCCTGTATTTGAAAACGGGGGATCATACACTGTTACCGGTAAAGGGCAATCGCCATCAGCGTTAGTTTTATCAATTTGCTGAGCATTGGTGCCAAATGTAATCGGATTACCCGCTAACATATCAGCTTTATCAATTAAAAATAATGAAGGGCCCACTAAAGTTGTCCCCCCCTGAAATCTTCTTCCTGACACAACGATCTTGAGGCCATCAAATCCTAAATAAGGATGGTCAAGAAGCATTGGCCCGCCGGTGGGAATCCATGTAATTCTTCTCCATGTACCGGTAGGATCAGAAGTATTGGAAACCATCAGGCACATAAAATTATTGTTAGATCCCTGGATTGCAGAAAGCATCCAACGCTGGGTGGACGGATCAAAAAGCATATAAGGATCAGTATTAGCACCAGTAGTAAAAGTTGATAAGCTCACCTGACTGATCTGTGCACCACCCACTTTGTTATGAATCTTAATATAGTTATTGGTAGCAGTTACCACATGGTTTAGTCCAACTGCGCCATGCGTATCAGGAGGAATAAGGTTTCCCGGATCAGTATGACCCCACCACGACTGAATCGGAGCTCTGGAGGGGGCATCGGGAAGAATATTATCTCTGTAAATGCCATTTGTTTTAATGTTTGCTCCCGGAGGAAATGGCATATTGGGATTCACTATTGCTTCCCAGTTGTCACTTATTTTTTTGGGACAGGTTTCGCATGTTTTAAACAATTCAGGATGCGCTGCTTCGTAAGCCACCATATCTCTCCAATTGACATAAGTGCTTGTTACGGTTTGTGCTGTTGTGTACTTTGACACAATAAAAAACAACACAAGAAGAGTAAAAATCTTTCTCATAATTGCATGGTTGATTTTGGAAGATTAAATACCGAAATTTCCAGACACCGAAAGTATGTAAATTCTGTATTTGTGTCGAAAAAAAATTCATCCTTTAAGGTGTATTTTCCTAAACTGATTACCCGAAAACAATCGTTTGATTTAGAAAACTTTAATTCATTATTTCATGGCTATCATGCTGATCTCCAAGTTCACAAACCTGGGTAAGGCTGATACCTGTACTGTCTCTCTTGCCGGAAATGAGCCTTCAAAATATTCTCCATACACTTCATTGATCTCTGCAAAACGATGCATGTCGGTAATAAATATGGTTGTTTTAACTACATCACTAAAATCCATTCCTGCCTGTTGCAAAATAGCTTTCAGGTTATGCATCACCCGGTGAGTTTCTTCCTGTATATCTTTATTCTTCAGATTGCCTGTGGCGGGGTCAATGCAAACCTGCCCTGAAATAAATAACATACTCTGTCCCGGTTTATCGGGATTGCCCGCTTGCACAGCCTGGTTATATGGTCCTATAGGTGCAGGTGCAGCGGATGTGGTGATAATGGTCTTACTCATTTTTGTGAATTTAAATATCAGAAAGGCGAATTTAGCTTTATGCACTTTCTTTGCAAAAAATAGTATATGAAGATTGCGGTTTGTGCAAACGAAGATTTAAAAAAGGAACTTCTGGCACAAGATTTACAAGGTAGTACCCTGATTGAATGGTCAGATGATCTGAAAAATTTACTGAAACAAACTGATGCTGCTGTTTTTATAGACCTGTTATTTGACGGATCAATGGAGAGAATAAACCTGCTGAAAAGTTTACTGCCCCGACCTGTAATAGTGAATTCAGTGATAACTACAGCAGACAAATTGCCGGAACAATTTATCCGCATCAATGGTTGGAATACTTTTTTAAAAAGAGCCGTAATTGAAGTTTCAGGCAGGGACGAGAAAATGAAAATGCAGGCTGAAGAAATTTTTGCCCGGTTCAATAAAAAAGTGGAATGGGTTCCTGATATACCCGGATTTTTTTCAGCCAGGATAATTGCCATGATCATTAATGAAGCTTACTTCGCATTGCAGGAAGAAGTAAGCAGCAAGGAAGAAATTGATACAGCCATGAAACTGGGAACCAATTATCCTTATGGCCCGTTTGATTGGAGCAAAAAAATTGGATTAAAAAATGTATACGAACTTTTAGTTTCTTTAACTCAATATAATAAAAGTTATGAACCAGCTGCCTTGTTAAAAAAAGAAGCTTTGTATAAATGAACCTCATATTAAATATTGATACGGCTGTTGAAACAGCATCGGTTTGCCTGGCAAAAGAAGGTGAATCAATAAATTTTTCGATCAATGAAGATCCAAAAGCCCAGGCTTCATGGCTTCACCAGGCAATAGCTGGTATATTTCAAAATACCGGCTTCGGAATGCAGGATCTGAAAGCTGTTGCGGTAAGCATTGGTCCCGGTTCTTACACGGGGTTGCGGATAGGTTTATCGGCCGCCAAAGGTCTTTGCTTTGCATTGAATATTCCTTTGATCAGCATCGGTACCCTTGACATGATGGCCTTTGCAGCTAAAGATGAAGAAGCAGATCTGGTTTGCCCGATGATTGATGCCCGGAGAATGGAAGTGTTTACTGCACTCTATAATAAAAGGTCAGAACATGTGATTCTGCCGCAGGCAATGACTATTACTGAAAACAGCTTTTCAGAATTTCTTTCTAATCATAAAATTATTTTTCTTGGCAATGGCAGTAAAAAATTACAAACCATTATTTCAGGCAACAATGCTGAATTTAGTCCTGTACAGGCAACCGCTGTTCACCTGGCATCCTTATCAACTATTGAATTCAAAAAAAATCATTTTGCTGACCTGGCTTATGTGGAACCTCAGTATCTAAAAGACTTTTATACTTCACCAAATCCGTTTGCACAAAAATCGTCTTATTGACAATTCTAATTTCAAAAACCAGTGATCCAACACTACTTTTGCATATTGTTTTAACCTTAATACTATGAATAACTATTCACTGATATTAAATTCTGCATCTGAAAACGGAAACTCATTCAAAGTAGATCTGCTTAATGTGAAAAAAGCAGCATTGATGCTGCGGGCCATTAATCACAAACTCAGGCAACAGATACTCCGGCTTATTGATGAAAAGAGAAAGATCACAGTAACGGAAATCTATAGTATACTTCGGCTGGAGCAATCAGTGGCCTCCCAGCACCTGGCCATCCTTCGCAAAGCCGGCTTTGTAAAGACGAAAAGGGACGGGAAATTTATTTTTTATTCAGTGAATACCAACCGCCTGAAGGAGTTGAACCAGTTTGTAGAGGAATTGATGAATTAAGTTGCAGTAAAAAAAATTTCCCACTAAGACACAAAGGGCACAAAGCGATCATTAACTTATATTTTTCTTTGTGTGCTTTGTGTCTCTGTGGGAAAATGTATTATAGTTTTTTAGAAAATCTTTTTTATTTTAAATATAGTAATTTTGTGGCTTAACCTTTTCTAAAATGTTCATTAAGCAATTATACACGGGTTGTCTCAGCGAAGCCGCTTATTATATTGAAAGTAATGGCGAAGCAGCGGTAATTGATCCGCTTCGGGATATTGATGTTTATCTTGCTTTGGCCAATGAAAGAAAAGCAAGGATCAAATACATTTTTGAAACTCATTTCCACGCCGATTTTGTAAGCGGTCATATTGACCTGGGCAAATCTACCGGTGCGCCCATTGTTTATGGCCCCCTCACGGAAACAAAACTCCCGGTACATATTGCAAAAAATGCAGAAAAGTTTAAAATAGGTGATCTGACAATTGAAGTATTGCATACTCCGGGACATACATTGGAATCAACCTGTTACTTGCTGAAAGATGCAACCGGCAAAGATCATTGTGTATTTACCGGCGATACTTTATTTGCAGGCGATGTGGGCCGTCCTGATCTTGCACAAAAAGGCGCTGAATTAACAATGAATGATTTGGCAGGAATGATGTATGACAGTATTCATTCAAAACTTTTCCCATTGGCTGATGATGTGATCGTTTACCCGGCACATGGAGCCGGCAGCGCCTGCGGAAAAAATCTTGGACCTAACACCAATAGCACCATTGGAGAAGAAAAGCAATTCAATTATGCTATGAAAGCTGAAACGAAAGAACAATTTATTAAAGAAGTGACTGATGGAATTCCTCCACCTCCTCAATATTTTCCTATTAATGCCAAAATAAATAAAGAAGGATACGATAGTTTGGATGAAGTGTTGATGAATGGAATGAAAGCACTGTCAATTGAAGAATTTAAAAACTTAATTGATGATAATGCAATCCTTTTAGATACGAGAAATGCAAATTTGTTCACACAGGGATTTATTCCGGGCTCCATCAGCATTGGACTGGAAGGCCGATTTGCAGAATGGGCCGGAAGTCTTTTGTCTTTTGATGCACCGATGCTGCTGGTTACTGAACCTGGTAAAGAAAAAGAAACAATTATCCGCCTGGCCAGGGTTGGGTTTGATAAAGTAAAGGGTTATTTAAAAGGAGGCTTTGATGCATGGAAACTGGCTGCTGAAAAAATTGATATCATAGTGGCTGTGGAAGCAGATGAACTGATGATGGATATCCCGCATGATAAAAACTTAGTGGTGCTTGATGTTCGCCGCAGCACTGAATATGCAGACGGGCATCTGCGTGATGCACTAAATATTCCTTTGAATGACATGGCTGATCCTTTTAACCTCGCCAACCTGGAAGAAGATCAAAACCTCTACGTTCATTGCGGCGGCGGTTATCGTAGTGTAATTGCCGCATCATTAATGAAACGCCAGGGCATTCATAATCTCCGTAATGTGGTTGGCGGATGGGATAAAATTAAAGAATTGGAGAAAGTGGAGATTGTGAAAGAGGTGAGTGTATTGAATTAAAGTCATTGAATAACGGGGCCATACTCCTCCTTCCATTCATGCTTCCAGCGGCGGTGAGTCCAGAGCCACATATCGGGGTATTGTTTTATTACATTCTCCAGGTATAATACAAATTTTTGGGTAAGCTCCTGTTCTGTCAAAGACCGGGAATCTTCTGTCGCCAGTGAAAATACTGCTTCATAATAACTACGACGTGGCTTATGGATAAAAGCAAATACAACAGCCGTATCATTTATCTGGGCCGCTTTGGCCGGGCCTTTTAAAAAAGGAGTTGGCCTGCCAAAAAAATTAAACCACCACGCATTAGCGGGATGTCCCGGGTTCTGATCAGCCACCAAACCAATTAAATACTGCGTATTTCTATATGGAAGAAAATCTTCCTTCATATGAGTGGCCCGCAAAAAAATAGCGCCATTGCGGGTCCGTAATTTGTAAAACAGCCGTTCAGTTATTTTACTGGTAAATGGCATATAAACGGCCATCAATTTAAAAATCGTATTCTTTGTTAATATCATATTGCCCCATTCCCAGTTAAAATTATGCCCTACATGCAATTGTACACTTTTCCCGGTTGTGTAAATAGCATTTACGAGGTCCCAATTGGCAGTAAATCTTTTTTCAAGAACCTTATCCGATACAGAGAGCAACTTGATGGTCTCTATAAACATATCAATAAGATTATGATAGAATTTTTTGGCAATGGCTTTTCGTTCTTGTTCTGTTTTTTCAGGAAAAGCAATTTTTAAATTTTGCAGTGTTACTTCTTTCCGGTATTTGAAAACATAAAATATTAACCCGTAAATTCCATCGGAGAAAATATATAAGACCCGTAGCGGAAGTAATGAGATAAGCCACAGAAGACCGTAAACAACATAATACATGGTTCGCAAAGATAAAAACTACAACACAATGTTTTGAATAAGGTTGCTCTTGAATGGATAATCCGTATTGTAGTGCAGGCCGCGGCTTTCTTTTCGGAGGCTGGCTCCTTTCACAATAAGATAGCCGACCGTGATCATGTTGCGCAGTTCCAGCAGTTGCGGCGACAAAGTTGAACTTTCATACAACTGCTCAGTTTCTTCCCATAATAAATCAAGCCGCCGCATGGCCCGTTGCAAACGAATATCATTGCGAACAATACCGACATAATCACTCATCACCAGTTGCAATTCCTTTAAACTTTGCGTAATCAGAATCATTTCCCTGGGCTCAATAGTTCCCTGCGCATTCCAATCGGGAACCTCACCCCCAACCCCTCTCCATGAATGGAGAGGGGAGTTCGCAGACTCCGATAATTTGGAAACGCTATCCAAAAAACAACGATGAGCAAAAACCATCGCTTCCAGTAAAGAGTTACTCGCAAGGCGATTGGCTCCATGCAACCCGGTACTGGCGCATTCGCCGCAGGCATATAAATTTTTTATTGAACTTCTTCCCCATTCATCAGTTTTAATGCCACCGCAACTGTAATGTGCTGCTGGAGCAACAGGAATCATATTTTTTGTAATGTCTATTCCCACAGATAAACACTTCTCATAAATATTGGGGAAATGCCCGGTAAATTTCTGTTTACTGAAATGACGGCAATCGAGCCACACATGTTCCGTTCCCATCCGTTTCATTTCACTGTCTATTGCTCTTGCTACAATATCTCTTGGCGCCAGGTCTTTTCTGGGATCATATTTTTCCATAAAAGCTTCTTCCTTCTTATTGCGAAGGATGCCGCCATCGCCACGCACAGCTTCAGTAATTAAAAATGCATGTTCACCTGTATGTGGTTCATACAAAGCCGTAGGATGAAATTGTATGAACTCCATATTTTCTATTCTTCCTTTTGCCCGGTACACCATAGCAATGCCATCGCCGGTTGCAACCGAAGGATTGGTAGTTGTTCTATATACCTGCCCATTGCCGCCGGTAGCAAACAAAGTAATTTTTGAAAGTATTTTTTCAATATTATTTGTTTTCCGGTTGAGTACGTACACCCCATAACATTCAATATCGGGAGTAGCCTTGGTAACGAGATATCCTAAATGATGCTGTGTAATGATGTCAACAACAAAACAATGTTTGACTATTTCAATGTTTTCCTGTTTTGCTACTACCTCCAGTAAAGCCCTTTCCATTTCCTTGCCAGTTACATCTTTATAATGCAGTATGCGGAACTCCGAATGACCTCCTTCTTTACCCCTTTTATAATCACCGTCATTTTCTTTGTCAAACCTTGCTCCCCATTTAATAATTTCGCTGATTCTTTCCGGGCCATCTTTTATCACTATTTCAACCACATTTCTATTACACAAACCATCGCCGGCAATCAGCGTATCATCTATATGTTTTTCAAAGCTATCGTTCTCAGGATCATTTGCAATGGCAATACCGCCTTGCGCATACTTAGTGTTGGTTTCATCAGCAGAAGCTTTTGTAATCACCAATATTTTTTTATCGGGGAAATGCTGTGCTGCTTTCAATGCATAGGTCAACCCTGCAATACCTGAACCGATAACTAAAAAATCTGTTTGTTGCATGCCTCAAATTTAGTTTGAATTTATCGACCGGATATAACGAATGGCCCCTTCCGTTATGAAAAGTTGTGCTAATCCATAAGTCAGCATAATGATGATACCCGCAGCCTCAAAGGATTGGTAAAACT
>JAHEZF010000030.1:7600-11602 GCA_023251215.1 Sphingobacteriales bacterium
CAAATTTAGTTTGAATTTATCGACCGGATATAACGAATGGCCCCTTCCGTTATGAAAAGTTGTGCTAATCCATAAGTCAGCATAATGATGATACCCGCAGCCTCAAAGGATTGGTAAAACTTATTGATGGCTAATACCGAATCTGAAATGACAAACAGCAAGGCACCAACCACCATCCATCTGCCTGTTGTTTTGTTTTTAATAAACAGCATGTGCATGGCCAACATGAACATAAAACTGATAACGATGCCATAGATACGAACCGGGAGTTTCATATCACCCAGCCAGGGAGAGAGAATGGTGATCAGAACAGAATAATAAATAACTATTATTAGCAGAAACCATAGATTGCTTTTAATATTTTCCAGCAACCTGATACTGTTAAAAAAAATTATATAGAAAATATGAGCAATGAGAAAAGCAGATAAACCCAACAGAAAGAAAAAAGAATTTCTTTCCTGAAACAATAACAGCACATCGCCCAGCCATGAAAAGAACAAGGCTGCAAGAATCCATTTCTTTAAGTTGATTTTCCGGATTTTTGTTTGTGAGAGAAAATACATAATAAGCGTAGCCATCAGTAAGGGCTTGCATACAAATTGTATCGTTCCGTTTTTTAGCTGAATTCCTGTTAACTCTGCGATAAAAACGAAAACAAAAAGAATTATCCAGAATTTTTTTTGCGCTCCTGTCCTTTTGCTTGGTTTGATAATCAAACGATTAAATTTTACTGTCTCCTGATTTTGGAATAATTAGGAGATTTTAGGAATTAAGATATATGTTTCTTTAGGGTTCCTATTGCTCCACCCAGGCATCACTCTCTTTTATTAAATTAATAAGCTCTTCCACTGCCACTTCGCTGTTGACATTCCGCTTTACCACCTCTTTACCTCTGTACAAAGTGATCTTACCCGGCCCGCTGCCTACATAGCCAAAGTCTGCATCAGCCATTTCCCCGGGACCATTGACGATACAACCCATGATGGCAATTTTCAACCCTTTCAAATGATTGGTAACAGCCCGGATCTTTGCCGTGGTTTCCTGCAGCTCAAATAACGTTCTTCCGCAACTTGGGCAGGAAATGAAGTCTGTTTTTGAAATTCTTGTTCTTGTGGCCTGGAGTATGCTGAAAGCTGTGTTATTGATAAATTGCTCAATTGATAAATTGTTGATATAATTTCTGCCGCTGGCATGCAAGTGTTCAAAGTCTGAAGCCAATAGCTCATAACTTTTTCCTTTCATTCCTAAACAAATGCCATCGCCCATTCCCTCCAAAAACAAAGCGCCGGTTTCAACGGCATAATGAATCAAATGTTCATCAGACGTTTTCCAATCGCTGTCAATGACATTAATAACTGGATTTTTAATATCACGATTCATTAATTCGATATATATGCGGCGAACAGATTGCATTGCACTTGCCGCTGAAGAAGATAAACAGATAACCACTGTTCTGTCATTTTTAATTAAATCCAGGTAATGATTCAATTCATCAGCTTCATAAAAATTCCAGCTAACATCAATCGAAACAAAATTTATCTTATCTGATTTTGCTTCAGGTGCAGCAACGAATTCGGCGATTTCATACTCAGGATAATATTTATTTTTTTCAAATGTATTTTCCCATGCCCGGTTAAATAAAATTGGTCTCAGTTTTCCTGGTAATTCAAAATTCAATAACTGGTTTCCTGTAAAAATATAATCTGCCGCTGCGTCCCCGATATTCCATTTGTCTGTTACTTCATCATAAGTATATCCGACACTTCGCAAATGATCTCTTGATATGTTTTCAATCTTACTCAGATCAGCTATTACAACAGGTACATTTTTGCCGCCGATATTATCTACCGCAAACGTTTCCCTGCGCTGGTAACTGAAGGGGTTGTAAGGTAGTTTTTCAATAGCAGGAATTGACTGCTGACTGTTGACTGCTGGCTGCCGGTTAGCGTACCTTTTCACCAGGTCTTTACATACCGGGATCTCCAGTTCCGGGTCTTCTGTCAATGATACACGGATAGTATCGCCAAGTCCATCTTCCAAAAGCGTTCCTGTGCCAACAGCGCTTTTAATTCTTCCATCCTCGCCTTCACCCGCTTCGGTAACACCAAGATGCAAGGGATAACATTCACCAAATTCATCAAACATGGTTTTCACCAACAAGCGGTAAGCCTGCACCATCACTTGCGGGTTACTGCTCTTCATACTAAGTACAATATTGTGATAGGTTTCTGCTCTTGCTATTCGCAAAAATTCCATAGCGCTTTCTACCATACCCATCGCTGTATCACCGTAGCGGCTCATGATACGGTCGCTCAGTGAACCATGATTGGTGCCAATACGCATGGCTGTACCATATTCTTTACAGATCTTTATCAACGGAGTAAATCGTTCACGGATACGTTCAATTTCTTCTGCGTAATCTGCATCAGTATATTCAATCAGTGCAAATTTTTTCTTATCTACATAATTCCCCGGGTTGATTCGAACCTTTTCTACAATTCTTGCTGCTATCTCGGCTGCATTAGGAGTAAAATGTATGTCGGCAACCAATGGTGTTGTATATCCCCGTTTCCTTAATTCATTTTTAATATTCAGCAAATTTTCTGCATCGTTTTTTGAAGGCGCCGTAATGCGAACCAGTTCAGAGCCTGCTTCGATACAGCGGATACTTTGCTCAACAGTGGCCATTGTATCCATTGTATCTGTCGTGGTCATAGTCTGTACCCGGATAGGGTGACCCCGATAGTTATCGGGGTTACCCAGCAGCAGGTTGCCGATCTTAACTTCCCTTGTTTTAAGACGCATGTATTGAGTAAGTGATTCGCAATAGAATTGCATGGTACTTCATCTGTTTGGGGGATACAAAGCTAACAAAGAAAAAATCTGCAGGGGTCACATTCTTCCTTCCATAAAACCAAGCTGCTTTAAAATATCTTTCAGGATTTTCATCCGGGCATCCGTCATATCATAATTGGGATCAGCAGATTCAACATTGAGCACAAAAAAATACGGGTGATTGTTTTCTTCTATCCAGCCCACTATCCAACCGATAGCATGAACCTTTTCCGTATAACCCCAGCCGGTTTTATAGCCCAGCCGGTAATTCGCATTGTTTTCAAAAAGCATAGCCCTTTTCACAACTTCCTGGTAGCTTTTAAAAAAGGGAAGCTGGTCAAAGTATAATTTCTTTACCAGGCCCAGTTGTTCATCCGGTTTTATTTTTAATGAATTATCCAGCCAGAACGAATCAATTTTAGAAACAATCTTTTTTGTTCCATAGCCCAATGTGTCAAGCCAGTGTTGCATCGTGTCTTTGCCAATCCGCCTTGCCACTTCCTGGTAATAGGGCAGTGCAGAAACACGAAATGCTTCATACATAGTAAGGTCTTTATTCCAGGCAGCAACCCGGCGAGGGATACCATCCCATTTTATCAGCATACTGTCACTACTGATCTTCCCGGTCTGCAAGCCAATTAATGAATTGACGATTTTAAAAGTAGAAGCCGGCAAATAACTGCTGTCGCGGTAGCGGCTGAGATTATACACTGTAAACTTACCGGTGCCATTATCCATCAGGGCAAAGCAGCCATCTACATTCTTTTCATCAAAATATTTTTTCAAACTTGCATCCTGCTTCACGTTGTTAAGGGAACAGCCGGAGAAACAAATAATCAATAAAAAACAATATGCAAAAGCTCTGACCACGGGTAAATATTTTCGTAAAGGTAAAGCCGGGCATTTTATCCTGGTAAAACAACATGTTATTCTATATTTGTTTTGGTAATTTTAATTTGTTTTCAAATCAATTCATTCGTCATGTTCAATATCGAAAATTTTTACCTGTTTCTTTCCGTCAGCATACTTGTCAACCTTTCACCTGGCCCCGATATGCTTTATACAGCTGCCCGAAGCTTATCGCAGGGAACCCGGGCCGGTATTCTTTCGGCATTGGGAATTTTTACCGGTTGTCTTTTTCATATCAGCTTTGCTGTTTTCGGCCTT
>JAHEZF010000212.1 GCA_023251215.1 Sphingobacteriales bacterium
TTGGCCAGCCACAGCCGCTTTCAAATTTGGTATCGCTTTTAAACAGGGGGTTGCCGCAGGCAGCGCAATAGTAGGTTCCGATTTCTTCAGAATGTTCGAATTTGCTGGTTCCCGGTTTTTCAGTGCCTTTTTGCCTGGCAATATAATAAACGTCCGAGGGCAGAATTTTTTTCCATTCCTCATCACTCAATACAACTTTGGTTGAGTTGGTATTTGAATAAACAGGATTTTTCTTTTCTGTATTGCTCATGTTTTTTGTTTTGTGCTCAAATAATTGAACGAATTTACGCTAATAAAAGCTACCCGGTCGCCATGCAGACGACAGTTTCCCGGGCTTAACATTTTATTGAAGTAAAAAACTATACAGGGCTAAACCAAAGTGTCAGGTATAATGTAGAGCCTGTATATTATATTTGTTTATTCACCAAGGGTAGTAAATACTTATGTTTAACCTGATACTATTTGGCCCACCGGGGAGTGGAAAAGGTACGCAATCGGATAAATTAGTGGGAAAGTATGGGCTTATCCACTTGTCCACAGGCAACTTGCTACGGGAAGAAATTGCTGAAAAAACACCATTAGGTATTGAGGCAAAAAGTTTAATGGATAAAGGCCAACTGGTTCCTGATGAAGTGGTAATAGGAATGATTGACAGCAGCCTTGAACATCATAAAGATGCCAAAGGGTTTTTATTTGACGGGTTTCCCCGCACAATTGCCCAGGCAAGAGCACTGGACAAATTGCTGGAACTGAAGAAAACCGGAATCAATACAGTGATTTCACTTGATGTTGGAGAAGAAGAATTAATACAGCGGCTGCTGAACCGTGGCAAAACTTCCGGCCGAAGTGATGATACAGATGAAATTGTGATCCGGAAACGCTTCGCCGTTTATAACAATGAAACAACACCTGTAGCAGAGTATTATAAAAAAGCAAGAAAATTTCAATCTGTAAAAGGAGAAGGAACCGTAGATGAAATATTTGAGACTTTATGCAGGGTAATGGACAAGAAGATGAAACAATAAATGCTGACATATTTCCTCCCGGCTGAGCCCGGCATTTATTAATTGAGATTTTTATAAACGTACAACCCGGAATTTTTATTTATGAGCCTGGAAAAAGAAAATTTTCTCCGCACCAAACTGATTGCTTACATGCAACGGTTAGACCCGGCCACGCCGCCACGATGGGGGAAAATGAATGTGCAGCAAATGATAGAACATTATGCCGGCGATGCTGTACGCAATGCCAGCGGCCGGTTAAAGATTGACAACATCCTTACAAAACCTGAGAACCTGCAACGTATGAGGGAATTTATGTTGAGCGAAAAACCATTCAAAGAAAATACAAAAAATCCATTGATGGCTGACATGCCTGCGCCGCTCAGGTACAAAACAATACAGGGAGCTATTGGCGCCCTGCACCAAGAGGTCATTTATTTTTTTGAAGCATTTGAAAAGAATCCGAATCTCGTAACCCGCAATCCTTTCTTTGGTGATCTTAACTTTGAGGAAAATGTTCAGCTTTTATACAAACATGCTTTGCATCATTTAAGGCAGTTTGGCGTGGAACCACTTAATATTTAAAATTTCACTTTGGTCAGCGAATCTGCTTTATGCAGGCTATGCAGAATACTTTCTTTTATTTTTGATATTTTCAGTTTTTCCTCCGATAAATATTTGATGCGTTGCTCCATATTATTAAGCGCTGAATCCATGTTGAACTCATCCATCCATTTATCCATGCCCGCCCTGGCGGAATTAAGCTCTGCCAATAATGAATCCATATTTGCTTTATAGGGAGCAAGGGACGTTCTTGTTTTGCCGGGCAGTTTGCCGATGGAATCAATGATCTGCTGCACTTTATTCTGCATGGCCTTTAGTTTGCCATATTTAGCCATGCCGGCATTATGACCATCTTCTATATATGCCATCAGGCTGTCCGCTATTGTTGTAAGCGGTTCTTTACTTTCGGTTTTTTTGTTGTTTGAATTATTGCAGGCAGAAATACTGAAAGCAACAAGAGTAACTAAAATGAACCCCGCTCTTTTCATTATTTTATTTTTAAATATTACATATGATCTTCTTTCCCGCATTTTTCCATGATCTCATGAAACACATTATGCAGGGCAGTTAGTTTTTCCCTGATCACATTATCGGCTGCATTTTCCTTTACAAGCCTGTTTATTTCGTTGGCGCCTTTTACCAGTTTCTTTAAAGAGCTTTTTACTGCTTTTTTATTATAGCCTTCAGGTGCAGTGGATTTTTTCCAGGCGCTGGCTTTGTCCGCCATTTCCTGGCTGCGTGTCCTTATGGGTTCCAGTTTACCTTCCTCAGCAGGGTGAAAAGTCTGGCTCATTACTTTGTGAAATTCTTCCATCTCATTCCACCCGATAGCTATCGGGTTGGCTTTTTGTTGTGCATTTGCAGTATTAAATCCTACAATGGTAGCAATCGCAATTATTAATGCCATCAATTTTTTCATACAGGCTATTTTAGAGTGACAAAGATAAGGCTGCCTGTAAAATCATTTGACAAGACTTTCTTTTGTTTTAAAGTAATTTCGTAAGCTCAAACACAAAATTGTTTTATGAATAAGCTGGAAAATTATATCAGGGGACAATGGATCTCCGGTGATGGAGAAGGGCAGAAACTTTACAATGCTGTAACCGGGGAAGCGATTGCCTTCGCAACAACTAAAGGGCTGGATTTTAAATCAGCGCTGGAATATGGAAGAACAACAGGTAATCCCGCCCTGCGAAAAATGACTTTTCATGAACGGGGAAATATGCTGAAGGCATTAGCCATGCATCTTCGCAATCATCTTGAAAAATTTTATCAGATCTCTTATCAAACCGGCGCTACCAAAGCCGATAGCTGGATAGATATTGAAGGCGGCATCGGAAATCTTTTTGCCAATGCATCTTTGCGCAGAAAATTTCCCGATAATTTTTTTTGTATTGACGGCGAATCACATAACCTAAGCAAGAACAATACTTTCATGGGCACACATATCCTGGTGCCGAAAGAAGGAGTGGCTATTCATATCAATGCGTTCAACTTTCCGGTCTGGGGAATGCTGGAAAAAATTGCCGTGAATTTACTGGCGGGGATGCCGGCGATTGTAAAACCGGCAACTGTTACTTCTTATCTGACCGAAGCAGTAGTAAAAGAAATTATTGCCTCGAAAATATTACCCCAAGGCGCCTTGCAACTTATCTGTGGTTCGGCAGGAGACCTGCTGGATCATGTTTCCAGCCAGGATGTGGTCACTTTCACTGGTTCTGCATCAACGGGACTGAAGCTGAAATCACATCCACGGATATTAAACGAGTCAGTTCCATTTAACATGGAAGCTGATTCGCTTAATTGTATTGTTTTGGGAAGTGATGTAACTCCCGGCAAACCTGAGTGGGATATTTTTATTAAAGAGGTAAGAAAAGAAATGACAGCAAAAGCCGGGCAAAAATGTACAGCCATCCGCCGAATATTTGTTCCGGAAAATAAAATGGAGGATGTATGGAAAGCAATAGCCGGTTCGCTTGCTCAAACCACTATTGGTAATCCTTTGAACGAAAAAGTAAGAATGGGTTCGCTGGCGGGGGAAAGCCAGAGGTTGGAGGTCAGAGGTCAGATTCAAAAATTATTAGCATCATCGCAAATTATCTATGGAAGCCTGGATAGTGTGGAAGTAATTGATGCGGATGCAAACAAAGGAGCATTCATTTCCCCGGTATTATTGATGAACGAAAACCCATTTGCCAGTAATGAAGCCCATGAAGTAGAAGCCTTTGGCCCGGTCAGCACTATTATGCCATATAAAAATATGGATGAAGCTATTGAATTAAGCAAAAAAGGAAAAGGAAGCCTTTGCTCATCTATTGTTACGGCGGATAATAAAATAGCAAAGCAATATGTATTGGGAGCAGCTACACATCATGGAAGGATTTTAGTGTTGAATGCGGACTGTGCCAAAGAAAGTACAGGTCATGG
>JAHEZF010000213.1:0-1933 GCA_023251215.1 Sphingobacteriales bacterium
TCTCTTTTTGGACTGAATGCCATATCGTAGTTTGGTTTCCGAAAATTTTGCTGAACCCTCTCACGTCTTCACCGCTCCATCCTGTATTCATTTCGCCATACTTTCCAAACTTACTGCTCATCAGATCATATTTTGATTCAATACCTGTGATCTGAAAACGATAAGGCATCAGTTGTACAAACACATCGCCGGTTACATTTTGCCGGGAATTTTCAAAGAATGCTTCAATATCTCTCATCACCGGGTCCAGTATTTGCCCTTCATGCAGCCAGTTGCCATAAAATTGTGCTAGCTGATCTTTCCAGTTCAGTTGCCATTTGGTCAAAACATGTTTCTCCAAAGCATGATGCGCTTTTATTATCAGCATCGGCGCTGCGGCTTCAAAACCTACACGGCCCTTAATGCCGATGATCGTATCACCAACATGAATATCTCTCCCGATACCAAAGGGCCCTGCAATTTGCTGAACATTTTGAATAGCTTCGGAAGGATGAGAAAATGTTTTTCCATCTACACTCTTTAGTTCCCCGTTTACAAATCCTAATTCCAAATTCCTGATTCCAGTTTCAGTTACCTGCGTCGGCCATGCATCTTCGGGCAGCATTCCTTTTGATGAAAGTGTTTCCTTTCCTCCCACACTCGTTCCCCACAAACCTTTATTGATGGAATAAATTGCTTTTTCAAAGTTCATCAATACTCCTTTACTTTTCAGGTAAGCAATCTCTTCTTCACGGCTCAATTTTAAATCACGAATAGGAGTAATGATTTCCACACCCCGGATCATGATGTGAAAGATCATATCAAACCTTACCTGGTCATTGCCTGCACCGGTGCTGCCATGTGCCACTGCATCAGCATTTAATTTTTTTACATGCTCTGCAATGTGTAATGCCTGGATTAGTCTTTCGGCTGAAACACTCAGTGGATAAGTGTTATTCTTCAGCACATTTCCATAAATGAGATATTTAATGATACGGTCGTAATAATCTTTGACAGCATTAACTGTTGTATGAGATTTTACTCCCAGGTTATAAGCATGTGCTTCAGTTTGTTTCAATTCTTCATCGCTGAACCCGCCTGTGTTCACAATAATGCTGTGTACTTCATATCCTTTATCCTCACTCAGATACTTTACACAATAAGAAGTGTCCAATCCGCCGCTGAAGCCTAATACAACTTTTTTCATTAGTAAATTTTACTTGTCCTTAAGAGTTAACGAAATGACGTAATCAGGGTTTTGAATTGCCTCCACTATTTCCACCATTACCATTTTTATCTTTTTTCATAAATGGACGAAGCAATTTCCATTGCTTGAAACGAAGCAATCTTTCAAACCCGCTTTTATTCTTTTCAAAAAAATCTTTGGTTTCTTCAGGTTTATAATGATCTTTTGGATCATAAAGCATAGCGGTACACATACAATTATTTCTTTCTTTGCTCATCAGGATCTCATAATTTACACAGCTTTTACAGCCTGCCCAGAAATCTTCATCCTGCGTAAGTTCGGAATAAGTGACCGGTTCATAACCCAGGTCTGAATTTATCTTCATCACGGCAAGGCCCGTTGTTAATCCAAAAATTTTTGCTTCGGGATATTTTTCTCTTGACAAATCGAATATTTTTTTCTTAATGGCTTTAGCCACGCCACTTTTTCTGAAAGGAGGTGAAACGATCAAACCGGAATTGGCAACATACTCACTATGACTCCATGTTTCGATATAACAAAAACCTACCCAGGTGCCATCCTTGGTGACAGCGATCACTGCTTTGCCCTCATCTATTTTTTCTTCAATGTATTCAGGCGGACGTTTGGCAATGCCGATGCCTCTTGCAGCCGCAGATGTTTCTATTTCATTTGAAATGATTTTTGAATAGGTTTTATCTGCCGGTGTCGCCACCCTGATAATGATATTCTGATTGTCCAAATTGAAAA
>JAHEZF010000213.1:2033-3989 GCA_023251215.1 Sphingobacteriales bacterium
CGGTAAGGAGTTTCGATAAAAATTTGTGTGCAGTTTTTCTTTTGCGATTCAGTTTCCAGTTCTTTTATCGTTTTGATTCTTTCAGGATCTTTGATGGGCAGGTAACCCACGAACTGAAACCTTTGCCCATTCATACTACTGGCCATTAATGCAAGCAGAATGGAACTCGGCCCAACTAATGGTTTTACTTCTGCATCCAATTCCTGTGCAATGGCTACTAATGCCTGGCCCGGATCAGCTACAGCAGGACAACCCGCCTCGCTGATGATGCCGATGTTCTTTCCTTCTTTTAGTTTTTGTTTGAACGTGTCAGACACTCTTGAGGTGTCAGACACATTGAACCATTCATATTCATCAATAACAATCTCTTTTGATAATTTTTTCAGGTAGCGTCTTGCTGCTCTTTCATTTTCAACAAAAAATACCTGGCAACTTTTTACTGCATCCTGTACATAAGATGGAATCGCATCAATGCCGTCGTCATGCAACAGCGAAGGAATGAGATATACGATTCCTTTTTTGTCCATGCTAACCGGTTTTAACTTTATGAACACTTAGTGTAGAAGCAATGATAGCATATGCCGGGGCAAAAATGATAACGATATGAAGCAGATAAAACAACAATCCGTTTCCAATAGCAAGTCCTTTATGCTTTCCAATGAAGGCAGCACTTTGGGAAGCAGTAAATTTATTTCTTGCAAAACTGTAATCCAGCATAGCGAAACCGTAATAATAACATTCTACGAACAAAGCAATGACTGGCGTAATCCAACCGATCAGCGGAAACAGGGAAAGAAGTAGCAACAGGAAGCTATAGAAAGTTTGCCAGCCTGCATTTCTCAAAGCTAACCTGCTTCCACGATATACATCTTTTCTAAGTTCAGGCCAATTGAAAGAATATTCTTTTCCTTCGATGATGGATTCCGTCTTCTCACTCAGGTAGGCAAATACAGGTGAACCGATAATGAGAACAAGATATTTGAATAATGAAAAATAAAATAAGAATAAGATCAGCCGCAGCATGATGCCGGCCATGACGAAAAAAAAGCTCAGCCATGCGTTGCGTTCCTGCTGCAGCCAGCCTTCAATGCGCAGCTGAGTGCTCAACCAACTCACCGCATTGTTGGAAGATTGAACGAAAAAATACATTCCTATGATGAACAAAATGGTATAGATGACGCCGGGTATAATAATCCACCTGAACAGTTTGTGTTTTCCAATGAAACGGTGAGCTTCAGAAAAGGATTGGATCGCTATGACAATTTCTTTGAGCAAGCCTTAAATTTGAGTAAATATAAAGAAAGGGAATGGTAAGTGGCAAGTAGTGATTGGGATGATCAGGGCTCAAAAAATAAAGGAATGAAAAAATTACCGTTATCATTTTATCAAAGGGAAAATGTTTTGCAAATCGCAGAAGAATTGCTGGGAAAAGTACTGGTGACAAAATGGAATGGCATCATTACCTCTGGCCGGATTGTAGAATGTGAAGCATATGATGGCATTATTGACAGAGCCTCTCATGCTTTTGGCGGCAGAAGAACCAACCGCAATGAAGTGATGTATGGAAATGCAGGCACCGCTTATGTTTATCTCTGTTACGGCATTCACCATCTTTTTAATGTAGTGACTAACAACAAAGGTATTCCTCATGCTATTTTGATCCGGGCACTGGAGCCAGTGAAAGGAATTGATGAAATGCTGAAGCGAAGAGGAAAGAAGCAATTGGATCATTCGCTGACCAAAGGGCCGGGCAGTTTATCGGCGGCATTGGGGATTTCTGTTGTGCATAACGGCATTTCATTGCAGAATAAAAAAATTTTCATAGCTGACGACGAATTTGTTCCTGATAAGAAAAGTATTGGCCGTTCGGCAAGAATAGGAGTGGAATCAGCAAAAGAAGCGGCAAAATATCCTTACCGTTATTATATCAAAGGCAATCCGTTTGTGAGTGGGAGA
>JAHEZF010000214.1 GCA_023251215.1 Sphingobacteriales bacterium
ACTGGTGGGTATTGCGAATTCGATAAACATATCTTGAATCGCCGGTTATTTTTCCCTGGTTAATTAATTTTTTAAACGGTTCATCGAAATTCAGATAACCCAGATCGTTTAAAATTTTTACCCATAACCTTGAGTAAAGCAAATGGGCAACTGCATGCTCCGAGCCACCAATGTACACATCTACCTGACCCCAGTAATCAAGCGCCTTGCGATCTGCAAAAGCATTTTCGTTATGAGGGTCTGTGTAGCGAAGAAAATACCATGCAGCGCCGGCATGTGTAGGCATTGTGTTCGTGTCATGCTTTTCATCTTCATTAATATAAACCCAGTCTTTCGCATTGGCCAGTGGCCCTTCGCCATTTCCTGCCGGTTTAAAATCATCCAAATGCGGCAACTCCAAAGGCAGATAATTTTCATTCATTGCATAAGGAATATCATCTTTAAAAATTACCGGGAATGGTTCGCCCCAATAACGTTGCCTGCTCCAGTGGGCATCACGCATTTTATAATTTACTTTTCTCTCACCAACACCTGATGATTCAATTTTATTAATGGCTGCATCAATGGCATCGTGCATGATCATTCCATTCAAAAAATCACTGTTCTCCAAAATGGCATCTTTAGTTGGATTTGCTTCTTCCCCATTGTAATATGAGCCAATAATATTTGTAATAGGTATATTAAAATGGTTTGCAAACTTGTGATCTCTTTCATCGCCGCAAGGCACAGCCATAATGGCTCCCGTACCATAACCAATCAACACATATTCACTTATCCAAATTGGAATGCTTTTTCCACTAAAAGGATGAATTGCATACGAACCGGTAAAACAACCCGTGATCTTTTTTACTTCTGCCATTCGTTCCACTTCACTTCTGCCCTGCACATAAGCCAAATATTCATCTACTTCCTTCTTGTGTTCTGCTGTTGTTATCTCATTAACATACTCATGCTCCGGAGCAAGCACCATAAAGTCAACACCAAATATTGTATCGGGTCTTGTAGTGAAAACCCTTAACTTCAACGCCTCACCCCCTACCCCTCTCCTGGCGGAGAGGGGAGCAATGGAATCTCTCAGTTTTCGGCTCTCTAATTCTTTTTTAATTTCCTCTATGACTTCTTTTGCAGCCTTCAGCACTTTTTCATTTGAAAATCTGAGTACTTTATATCCTTTAAAATTCAGGTATGCAGTTCTGTCTTCATCATAACGTTTCTGCTCTTCATCTTCATGATGGCCACCGTCTACTTCAATAAGCAACTTACACTCCATGAATGCAAAGTCAATGATGAATCCATCTATTACATGTTGCCTTCTTACTTTATATCCTAACTTATTATTTCTTAGCTCTTGCCATAACACATCTTCGGCTTCAGTTTTATTTTTTCTGTTTTCCCTCGATAAATCTTTTAAAACTCCCCATCTTGTTTTATCAGCTGTTTGAAACAAATGATTCGAAGTAGTTGAGGGTTCTGCGTCCCCCTCTCCGCCAGGAGAGGGGTTAGGGGTGAGGCGAAAATCAATTTCTGCACCCAAACTTTTACCAATCCAGTTGCGCTGTATCTCTTTCATCGATACACTGAAGTCTATTTCATCCAATCCGCTTAATAATCTTTCAGCATATTCAGTTATACGCAAACTCCATTGACGCATTTTCTTTTTTACCACAGGAAAACCACCGCGATAACTTACACCATTTATCACTTCATCATTTGCCAGCACTGTACCCAATGCTTCACACCAGTTCACATCTGTATATGCCAAATAAGCAAGCCGGTATTGCATCAATACTTCCTGCTTTAATTTTTCATCAAAAGATTTCCAATCCAATGCAGAAAATATTTTTCGGCCTGTTGGCAATTCATATTTCTCATGGGGAAAAGCATGCAGCAAGTTACCATCACGTTCAAATATGGAAACAAGTTCACTGATCCGTTCAGCTTTTTGCTTTTTGCGGTTGAACCAACTGTCAAAGATTTGCAGGAAGATCCATTGCGTCCACCGGTAATAATTCGGATCGCATGTTCTCACTTCCCGATCCCAGTCAAAACTAAAACCGATATTATCTAATTGCTTTCTGAAAGTATTGATGTTGTTATCCGTTGAAACTGCCGGATGAATGCCATGCTCTATTGCATACTGCTCGGCCGGCAAACCAAATGCATCATACCCCATCGGGTGTAAAACATTAAACCCCTTCAATCGTTTGAACCGTGCATATATATCTGATGCGATATAACCTAAAGGATGCCCCACATGTAAACCAGCACCGCTCGGATATGGAAACATATCCAGCACATAATATTTTGGCTTTGGTGAATCATTTGAAACTTTATAAACCTTATTTCCTTTCCACCATTGTTGCCATTTCTTTTCAATTTCTCTGAACTTGTACTCCATTCTTGTTGCTCGTTATTTGTTATTCGCTAATATTTATTTGTTAATATCTTTTGCCGGTTGATATTTATTTTCCCAACTTCATTGCTACCATTAAGCTTCTGTTGCATTCTATGATATAACCAAAAGAATTTAGAACACAACTTGATATTTTTTCTACGCCACTTTGTTTTGCCAATTTGGTTTATAATGATCAATATACGGTGTTCCTCTCTTTACCACGGCACAAACTGTATGTAGCATTTTATTTTTAATATTATTTTTTACCAGGTTCTCGTTTTTACCTTTTGCTGTCATTCGCTCATAGTATTGTTTTATTGTTCTATTATACTGAATGAGACTTCCTGTTCCATTACTCAACAAAGCTTTAAGCTTTTTATCTGCCAAATGTGATACTCTGTCCTTACCCTTAATACTACTGCCGCTTTTATGCGGATGCGGCGCTACACCTCCAAAGTTGGCCAGCTTACGGCTATTGCACATGGTAGTAAAACATTGTGTAATGATAAGCAAGTAACTGGCAGTAATTAATCCAAAACCTGGTACCGATTCAATAAGCTGGTATACACGAACTGTTTCTTGATCACTATAAATAACCTGCAGCATTAGCTTTTCAACTTTTTTTATCCGGGCTGCAATTATCTGAACCAATGAGCTGCTATCTGTTCTCATTTCTTTACTTTCTTGTGCAGCAAAAACACTGGCTTCTGCTGCTGGTACACTAATAATCATTTTTGCTTTTACCAATCTATCCCGATAAGCAAACAACATTTTAAGTCTGCGTAATACCTGTGCTGGCAATCGATGCGGCTTTAGTTCATCTGCGTATCGCATGGTAAATCGGGCAATATCGGCAGCATCTATTTTATCATTCTTACCACGCCTTATTTCCAATCCGGTCGAAATAACACTACCGGGCACTACAGCATAGGTAATAGATCTTTCCGTCAGATAATACCATAGTGGTTGTGCATAAATGCCGGTATGTTCCATGCATACCAGCCATTGCGATAATGGACCATAATGTCTTAACCAGCTTATCATTTTTCTAAATCCCGCTTTGTTGTTGTCAAACTGATGATGCACCATCATTTTGCCATCCAGCGTAACGCATACATCTATCCATTTTTTGGATACATCAATGCCAATAAAAACTTTTTTCATAACTTAACATTGAAAGTTTAAAAATTGGTTGAAGGCACTAACGCCTTTATCGGGCCGAAAGCCCGGCATTCTATTTAAGTCGCTTCAACCTTTTTTGAAACAGCAGCGGTCTGATGCAACGGTTAGGTCTAAAAACCTGGCGTCGCACCTAGTTCACCGCTGTTGTTTTTATATCATTGTCAAGTTATGCACTTATCCACGTTAATAATTCTCCCCCCTGCACCCCCCAGTAATAATAGTAATAATATTATCAAAGAACTTTAAAACAAATCTAAAGGCGTCGCACTCTTGTACTGCATTAATTCTTCTCAGCTTTTTTGAGGTTTCGCAAGTCTCCGCCTTAGGCAGAGATTTAAGGGATTGACTTTTTCCGGCCGCAAAAGTACGGGCTTGGGGATAAAAAACCAGAGGAATTTTTGGGAT
>JAHEZF010000215.1 GCA_023251215.1 Sphingobacteriales bacterium
GGGTAATTTGTGGTTACTTGAATCGGGTAATTTTGACGCTTGCCGTGTAAGAAAAATACCGGCAACTGAATTAACTGCAAAGCCCAATATCATCCGGACAGTCTATATGAATTATGTGCGGTAGCAGGGGCCGCAGTTATCCTCCTGTTTATTTTCTGGGGAGCCTGGAAAATCAGTAAACTGGTTAAGATCAGGATGTTTCGGTTTACTTAAAATATAGCTCCGCTCTTACTTTGTAATAAGTCACTGATCTTTCCACCCTGTTGGCGATCAAACCATTTATTTTAAGATGCCACAGGTTTTTTTCTTTATCAAAAGACGATTCGATAGTCCCGCTGGAAACATCGACATAAGATACTTGTTCGCCGGAACGAAAAGAATATTTAGCCACAACTCCTTTTTTGCTATCCGACCCGGTTTTAATATTATACCTCGTATTTTTTAATTTCTTATCCGGGAAAAAAATGGTAAAGAACTGGTCTCTTTGCTGAATTTCAACAACAAGATCGCCTTTCACCCTATCCACTTTTAACGTAGCCGGCTGGGCTTCGAGGAAAAAATTATAGGTACTTACCGTATCGGTTATATAAAGTGGGCAACGCCTGAACACAGTGTCTCTTTCTTTCTGTGCAGATGCAGAGAATGAACCGGCTAAAACAAAGAATAAAAAAAGAGTTCTCATTTCAATATGTTTAAACTTAAAAAATACTAAATTTTATCAATATAGGGCAGAACTTTTTTTATTGCTTTTACCTTTCACCAAATATCAGGCTGCCGATACGAACCATATTACTGCCTTCTTCTATTGCAATTTTATAATCAGCACTCATGCCCATGGAGAGAATGGTGAATGGCGAGTGGGCTATGGCGAGTGGGGCAAGTTTATTGAAAATTGTTCTCAGATACCGAAACTCCATTCTTACTTTATTCATATCTTCTATAAAACTTGCTATTCCCATTAAACCAATAATCTTTACATTCTCCATTCCCAAATTGGCAAATTCATTCATTATCAAATTGACTTCCTTTTCATCCAGCCCAAACTTAGTTTCTTCCTCTGCAATGTGCACCTGCAACAGGCAATTAATTATTCGATTGTTTTTCTGTCCCTGCTTATTGATCTCCTTCAGAAGTTTAAGACTGTCAACTCCGTGAATGAGTTGCACAAAGTAAGCAATGGATTTTACTTTGTTGCTTTGTAAATGACCGATAAAATGCCAGTGGATATCTTTAGGCAATTGCCCAGCTTTTTCAACTAATTCCTGCACATAGTTCTCTCCAAAGTTCCGGTGACCGAGGTCGTACAATGCTTTGATGTCCTGAACCTGTTTGGCTTTAGAAACAGCAACAAGAGTTACATTCTTTGACTGTAAATCAATAATGAGTTGTTGATATGCTGCTTTATTGACCGGCATTCAGGAATTGGGAAATTTTAGAAATGGGAAATTGAGAAATTTCTTTGATGCTGAATATTCATTTTCTTTTCCGCTTTCAAACTATTTCGATTGAACAGAACAACTTCAACAGTAAAGAAATTTCCCAATTTCCCAATCCCACTTTTCAAAATATAATGAATTATCCCTTCAATATCGACCGGCTGATCACAATCCGCTGCACTTCGGAAGTACCCTCGTAAATCTGGGTGATCTTGGCATCCCGCATCAATCGTTCTACATGATATTCTTTTACAAAACCATAACCACCGTGGATCTGCACCGCTTCTACCGTGGTCCACATAGCAGTTTCAGAAGCATAAACTTTTGCCATAGAAGAGCTCAAAGTATAATTAAGGTTATTATCTTTTTCCCATGCAGCTTTCAGACAAAGCAATCTTGCTGCTTCAATTCTTGTTGCCATATCCGCCAGTTTGAATGCAATCGCCTGGTGGTTCATGATCTCTGTTCCAAAAGCTTTTCTCGTTTTAGAATATTCTTTAGCTAATTCATAAGCGCCACTGGCAATACCCAATGCCTGTGAGGCAATGCCTATTCTACCACCGGCTAATGTCTTCATGGCGAACTTGAATCCAAAACCATCTTCTCCGATGCGGTTTTCTTTCGGCACTTTCACATCATTGAACATTACAGTATGCGTATCGCTTCCGCGGATGCCCAATTTATTTTCTTTGGCAGCAACTACCACACCGGGCCAGTCTTTCTCAACAATAAGCGTATTGATACCCCTTGATTTTTTTGCCGGATCGGTCTGCGCCATCACTAAATAAACAGATGCCGAGCCTCCATTGGTGATCCAGTTTTTGGTTCCATTTAATAAATAATAGTCGCCCTTATCTTCAGCAGTTGTTTTTTGTGAAGTAGCATCGCTGCCTGCTTCCGGTTCGCTCAGCATAAATGCTCCAATGTACAGCTCACCATTCTTATTACCCTGCGCCAAAGGTGCCAGGTATTTTACTTTTTGTTCTTCAGTGCCAAATTCCTGCAGGCCATAACATACTAAACTATTATTGACACTCATCACCACACTTGTGCTGGCATCAATTTTACTGATCTCTTCCATGGCAAGCACATAACTGACCGTGTCCATTCCGGCGCCACCATATTGCGGATCCACCATCATACCAAGGAAACCTAATTCAGCCAGCTTCTTTACCTGTTCACGGGGAAATTTTTGTTTTTCATCTCTTTCAATTACCCCCGGGAGACATTCATGTTGCGCAAAATCCCTGGCAGCTTTCTGAATCATTAATTGTTCTTCGTTCAGTTGGAATAACATACTATAAATCGCTTTTGTCCCGATTGCAATCGGCAGCAGCAAAGATACGGGCAAACTTTCCTTAATACAGGTAAACTATGCTCTCTATAAAGTCTGCGTTCAAGAACAATTTTTGGCCTAACTTTGCAAGTCAAATACAACGATGAAAAAAGTCCACATTATTTTATTGGTATTGATAGCCGGAGCCATTGCCGTGCTCATCAGTTTTCTGCATGCTGCCAGTACATACGAGACTGTTGCCGGCGCAAAACAAAAGATGGGCAAGACAGTTAGCCTGATTGGAAAACTTGATAAGACACAACCAATAGAATTTGACCAAAAAAATCCTAATTATTTAAGTTTTACCCTGATTGATTCATTGGGCAGTTCAGTAAAAGTTGTTTATAACAATCCAAAACCTGAGAATCTTGAAACAAGCGAACGGCTTGTGTTAAAAGGAGCATACAAAAATGATCACTTTGAATGTAAGGATATCATGATGAAGTGTCCTTCCAAGTACAAGGATGATATGAAAGCCGCGGAGAAGAATATACAGAATACAACGCAGACTCCGCCTGCTGAAAATGTTTCCACAGAAAAAAAATACTAACGAAGAATGGGTAATATCGGCGAGCATCTGTTACCGGGCCAACTCGGACATTTTTTTATATCTCTCTCATTGGTTGCCTCGCTGGTGGCCACATTTGCTTATTTTATTTCAGCCCGTTCACGCAATGAAACAGATGCTGTTCATTGGAAAAAACTGGCCCGTTATGCTTTTATTACAGAAGTGATTTCCGTTATTGCCATCTTCGGAATTTTGTTTTACATCATCCACAGTCACTATTTTGAATATAAATATGCCTGGCAACATACCAGCCGTTCGCTGGAAGTAAAATACATGCTGGCCTCTTTCTGGGAAGGGCAGGAAGGAAGTTTCCTGCTCTGGACTTTCTGGCACTGCGTTCTTGGTTTGATATTAATACGAACCAGTAAACAATGGGAAGCACCTGTAATGACCGTGTTGAGCTTTGCTCAATTCTGTCTTGCCACTATGATTGCCGGCATTTACATCTTTGGATGGAAACTGGGTTCTAATCCGTTTATTTTATTGAGAGATTCTGGTGTACTGGATAATGCTCCTGCTCTGCATATAAATTTTGATGTGAACCAAGCTTTGCGGCCTGATTATATGTCATCCATCACTGACGGAAATGATCTGAATCCCTTGCTGCAGAATTACTGGATGGTGATTCATCCTCCTGTTTT
>JAHEZF010000216.1 GCA_023251215.1 Sphingobacteriales bacterium
TTATTGACGCTGGTTGGCCTGGGAATTTTTTTATTAGTATTGAGAAAAACAAAGAACAGATAATATGCTGAAAGCAGCCTGGAAAAAGAACGACACGAAAGCCAGAGGACTGATCATTGCGGTATCGATTATTGTTTTTTCTGCTATTGTAATACTTGGGAGAGTAAAGATGGATGTGGATCTTGGTTTTGATGAACACCTATTTGCCAAGATCAACGCAACAATTAATTCTACAGTTTCTGTTTTGTTGCTGGCAGGACTAATAGCAGTTAAAAACAAAAGATATCTTTTGCATAAAAGAATAATGATCACTGCCATTATTCTTTCCTGTTTGTTTTTAGTAAGCTATATCTGTCATCATTTATTTACCGGTGAAACAAAGTTTGGAGGCGAGGGGAACATTCGTTACATCTATTATTTTATTTTGGGAACACATATACTGCTTGCTGCTATCATTCTTCCGTTTATTTTATTTACAGCCTATCGTTCTATGATCGGCGAATATACAAAGCACAAAAAACTGGCAAGGATCACATGGCCGGTATGGTTTTATGTGGCGGTGACAGGAGTAGTGGTTTATTTTATGATCAGTCCTTATTACAATTAAAACCCTAACTCTTTTACAGGATCCCAAAAGTGTTTTTCAAAATCCACTATTTTATCATTCTTTACTTTTATTCCTTCTTTCTTCAGTGATCTTTCCATAGAGCTGGGCGGAGAAAAATGATGTTTGCCGCTAAGCAAACCAATCCTGTTCACAACACGATGAGCCGGAACTTTCGGTCTTACTCTTCCTGCGCCGTTCATTGCCCAGCCTACCATCCTTGCTGATAGTTTTGTACCCAAACAAGCGGCGATGGCTCCATAAGACGTCACTCTTCCTTTTGGAATTTGTCTTGCAACCTCATACACCAACTCAAAAAAACTTTCATCCTTTTTACCAGAAGGCTTCACAGATCTTAACCTTAAAGATTTTTTATTGGTACCCATAAAAGAAAAATCATTTTAATGAGGAATCTTCTAAGCCCCGCTCAGGGGGTTTAGGGGTTTCGTTTTTATAATTATAAGGACAATGCAAGCAACCCATACCACAACAATATCCTTTTTCAAGATGAAATTTTTCAGTAAGCACTATATATCCATCTTTGTTTAAATAAAAATCAATCCCTTCTATCAAATCATTTTGCTTCATATTCTTTCAAAAATTCCTGTAGCTCTTTGTCTTTTTCTTTTCCGGAAAAATCTTCCGGCAAATAAAATTTTAAATAATGTATTCGATTGCTTCCGGCAATATCCAAAGATTCGTAATGTGTTTTGATTTTTAATTCATCAGGAATGTTTTCATAACTGTAAATATCTTCGATGTTTTCAAGAAGTTTGCAATTATATTTATCAATCACAATTTTAGTAAACTGATACAGGTTAGGGCTATCCGTTTTTAAATGAATAAGACCACCGGGACGCAGGAACTGTTTATATAACCTAAGGTATTTTGGATGTGTCAATCTTTTTTTTGCTTTGCCAGTTCTTAATTGCGGATCAGGAAAGGTGATCCATATCTCACTCACTTCATTTGGTTCAAAGTATTCGTTGATTTGGTCGATCTGTATTCTTAAGAAGGCCACATTATTCAGATGAAACTGTAATGCCTTTTTTGCACCCACCCATATTCGATTTCCTTTCTGATCAATGCCGATAAAATTTTTTTGTGGATATAATTGACTAAGGCCCACTGCATATTCACCTTTACCGCAGGCCAATTCAAGTATAGTAGGATTGTCGTTATGAAAAAATTCATTCCATTTTCCTTTCATGTCTTCAGGGTATTGAAGCACATTAGGAAATGTTTTTAATTCGGCAAAACGAATAAGTTTTTTTTGGCCCATGGCGGGCAAAGGTAGCAGAAACAAAAAAGCCTTTCTGTATAAACAGAAAGGCAAACAATCACATGAGAGAATAATAGCTGTAGGGGCCCCGATTGAATCGCATTAGCGTCAAGTTAATTTTTAAAATTTTGATACAAATCTGTCATGTTTATCCTGTCGTGCCGCGTTTCATAGCAACAGTATTGAGCTAATAATTCTTTCAGCCTTTCGTGTGGTACTAAAAATATTTCCGGCATATTTTGTCCTATAAATGTTGCCAGCTTTAGTATACTGATCTTTTTACCGCTACTCTTTTGTATTGCCTGCTTATAGCGTATATATATTTTCTGCATAAACAAACAGATAAATAAAAGCATAAGATAAATACTCACCTTCACTCGATGCTCATTGCCGCATCCTTCGTGTAAAATTTCCTGTAGATGAAAGCCCGTCTTCCACGACTTAAAGATGATTTCTATTTGCCAGCGTACCCGGTAAGCCTTTGCCACCTCCCCCGTCGTCCAAACATTTTTATCTACGGTAGTAATATATACGCTGTACCTCAGCCACTGATAATACTCCCGGCTATGGTTGAGTCTTTTGTCACGGTCTTGCTTTGCCTTTCGTATCTTTTCTGCTACCTGCACCGCTGGCAGGGGTATCATGACTAATCTTACCCCTATTTGTTTTTCAGCGCCAATGAACACCCATTTATCCACGGGTTTGTTTTGTTTGAGCAGATCTTTTAAGAGTAGGGAGCAACCCTGTTTATCATATAACTTCACGCCATATCTTAAGCGGCTAAGAAAGTATGCTTCTGCCGCTATAAGTTTTTCAAATGTGCTGATGGCAAAATATCCTAAATCTCTTATCACAAGATCGCCTTTCTTTACAACAGTAAGGATGGAACCGCTTGCCGACTGGTCGTTTTGTGTAAAAGCACCCAATACAAAATCAATAAACTTCATTGCTTTTATATCAATGATACTTTGAATTCTGGCTACAGCTTTTTGTTCTCCGCGGGAATAGTTGCCGGGGAATAAACCCGATAACACCTGCGGCAAACGCAGGGTGGTGCTATCCTGCAGCAGCACTTTACCGAAGATGGAAAATAATTCAGCAGCAAAATCTTTAGTACTTTGTTTCAATAAGACCTGCTGCAGCAACGAATGGCCAAAAGCAACTGCACCGCTATGAATGCGGCCAAACAAACCCTGTTTGCTTACACATTTCCCACTTAAGAGTCCTATTTGCAGGGCCCAGCCACTAAACGTTGTTTGTTTTCTGCAGCTACTGACCAGAAAGCCCAGCACAAAATGATAAGCACTTATTTTGCGGGCTGTACGCAAAACAAAACCGCTTTGCTTACTTATTTTATTGATGACAGATTTGTCAAAGAACTTATCAAAGTTTTTTTTACCTTGCTGGCGAAATTGCAATTTGTAGACATTGTAAAATGTATTTAGAACTACAAGTTGCTTTTTCTTTTTAAACCCTTACCACCTTTACTTTTCCACTTCTGTGAATTACTCCTTAACTTGACGCTAATGCGATAGCTATCGGGATGCATAGCGCGGCTTTGTGTGCAGGGCCGTCCACACCAACGGATTAATTTTATCTATCTTATATCTAAGCAAAATGAAATTTTATCTTTGCTATTCAATCAATATTAATTGAATGAAATCACCAGGAGATAAAGCCATTGAAGCTTTTCATAACATGTTGGAATACTGGATAGAGACAGGAAACTTTCCAATGGACGAATATCTTACTTGTTATGCTGAAGATTTTAAAGGCTTCGGCTCAGGCATGAGTGAAGTGTGGCGGGGACGAGAGGATATGCAGAAGTACAGCGAAGGGATGCTGAAAAATAAATTCAAAGGATTTTCGGTAATAACAAAATGGATAGAAGCTTATGAAATAACGCCGGGTCTTGTGTGCCTGTGGGGTGAAATTATTATCTCAGTGCCATTACTTTCAAAAACTATCAATATTGACCCGGTGAGGGTAACAGCGCTTTTTAAAGATACAGGTCATCAAATGGAAATTGTGCAGTGGCATGTTTC
>JAHEZF010000031.1 GCA_023251215.1 Sphingobacteriales bacterium
GATCCAAACCGGAATTTCTTTTTTGCTGAACGGATGAATGCAATAAGAGCCGGTGAAAACTCCGGTGATCTTTTTTTCCGCCATTCTTTCTCTTTCACTGCGGCTTTTTACATACTCCAAATATTTTTCAACTTCTGCACGATATTCTTCCGAAGTTATCTGATGCACCAGCTCATGTTCCGGTGCGATAACCATGAAGTCAACGCCGAAGATCGTGTCGGGGCGGGTAGTATAAACTTTTAGCTTTAAAGCCTCCTCTAAATCTCCCCCTAAGGGGGAGACTTGCGAGGACCCTGATTTTTTTTGTACAGATAACAAATTGGAAAGTTGTTCGGTTATCTTATTTACAACCGCCGTCACATCTTTTCTTACTTCTTCGTTTGTAAATCGCAATTCAGTAAATCCATTTTCTTTCAAAAACCTGGTTCTTTCTTTATCATATTGTTGAACTTCAGGGTCAGTATGATAGCCACCATCTACTTCTATCGTTGCTAATTTATCAAGGCAAGCAAAGTCAACTATATAAGAGCCAATAATATGCTGACGCCTGATATGAAAACCGGTTTTATCTGCTCTTAATAATTGCCACAGTATCCCTTCTTCATGTGTTGGGTTTTTCCTTTTTTCTTCAGCAAGACGTTTTGTTAACTCGTACAAAGAAGGTTCAGCCGTTTCATATCGCGGAGTCGTATTCTCCCCCTTAGGGGGAGTTAGAGGAGGCTTTTTTATTTCAAACTCAATCTCTGCCCCGCTGCTTTTCCCTATCCAGTTTGTCTGCATCTCCTTCATGCTCTCGCTGAAGTCAACTTTTTCCAATCCTTCGAGCAAACGATCAGCATATTCAGTTATCCGTAAATACCATTGACGCAGTTTCTTTTTTACAACAGGATAACCTCCTCTTTCACTCACACCATTGATCACTTCATCATTTGCCAACACGGTTCCCAATGCTTCGCACCAGTTCACTTCGCCATAGCCACACCAGGCGAGACGGTATTGCATTAAAATATCCTGCTTTGTTTTTTCATCAAAACCTTTCCATTCATTAGCAGTGAAATTGAGAATTGAATATTGAGTGTTCGGTATTGAGTGTTGTTTATTTCCTTCTTTCTCAAAAGAAGCAATTAATGTTTCTATCCTTTCAGCTTTATTGGTTTTTCTGTCATACCAGCTATGAAACAATTGCAGGAATATCCACTGTGTCCATTTATAATACTTCGGGTCGCAGGTCCTTATTTCACGGTCCCAGTCGAAACTGAACCCGATATTATCTAATTGCTTCCTGAAATTATTGATATTATTCTCAGTAGAAATAGCCGGATGAATGCCATGATCAATGGCATATTGTTCGGCGGGCAAACCAAATGCATCGTACCCCATCGGGTGCAAAACATTAAAACCTTTCAGTCGTTTATAACGGCTGTAAATATCAGAAGCAATATAACCCAGGGGATGACCAACATGCAAACCGGCGCCACTGGGATATGGAAACATATCCAGCACATAGCATTTCGGTTTGGAAAAATCATTTTCAACTTTGTACAGTTTTGATTTGTCCCATTGCTGCTGCCATTTTTTTTCTATAGTTCTGAAGTCGTACTCCATATCAATTCCTGGTCCTTTAATTATTCGGTGTAAATTTCTTTAACAATATTCTTTTACATTAAACCGCAATATGAACAGGCGGGAACCGTTTAATTGGGCAGCAAAAATACTGATTGTACTGCTTAAATAGTTATTTTTGCGCCCAATCCATTCATCTGAAAAAACACTTGCATGTCCCAATCAGGCAAAGCATCTATCAAACGTGGCAAACCCTCTTACTTCATGTCCATCCTTGGGGTTACCCTTGTACTGTTTTTATTGGGTATTATCGGCTGGCTGGTCATCAATGCCAATAAGCTGGGCGATCACTTCAAGGAAAGTGTCGAAGTGAATGTATATCTCCGGGGTGATCTGAATCCCAAAGACAGTACTGCCCTGGTTCAATACATTGCTTCCAGGCCGTATGTAAGAAGTTATGTTTACACTACCAAGGAAATGGCGAAAAAAAAATACATCTCTGACGGGAATGAGAGCTGGGATAAAATATTAACCGAAAACCCCCTTGACAATAGTGTTGATTTCAAAATAAAAAGGGGGTATCTGAATATAGATACACTCAACAACATTACAAAAGAGCTGATGCAAAATGTTTATGTAAAGGATGTTCACTATCCGGAAGCACTGATTGGCAAGATGAATAAAAATATCCGGGTATTAAGTATAGTCCTCCTTCTTGTAGCACTCATCATTGCCTTTGTTGTCATCTTTCTTATAGACAATACCATCCGGCTGGCTATGTTCAGCAACAGGTTTCTTATTAAAACCATGCAGATGGTTGGCGCCACCCGCAACTTTATTGTCAAACCGATGAATATAAAAGCAGTGATCAACGGCGCCATCAGCGGCACTATTGCAGTAACAGCTGTGTGGCTGCTTGTTCTTATAGCTGAAAAATATGTACCCGAAATGAAGGCTATTCACGATAATGCTTCTTTATTGATGCTTTTCTTCGGGCTTATTATACTTGGCATCTGCATTACTGTTTTAAGTACTTATCGCAGTGTAATAAAATACCTGAAAATGAGGCTGGATGATTTGTACTGACACGAATGACACTAATTTGTACGAATTAATGCCAATGGCTATCTTGCGTTCCCAAAAACAAAAGAAATGAGCGATACTAAAACAACTCCTTCGATCTTTACAAAAGATAATTATATGTGGATGCTTGGCGGATTGGTGGTAATGGCCATTGGCATGTTCCTGCTTGCCGGCGGCAAAAGCCATGATCCGGCTATTTTCAATAAAAATGCAGTGTACAGTACTACCCGCATTACCATTGCGCCTTTGCTGATAATGGCCGGCCTGGTGATCGAGATTTTTGCCATTTTCAGAAAACCAAAATAAAATAATGTGCTGATGTGCCAATGTGCTAATTTGCCAATTACTTCTCATATATCAATTCTGTCTTGTTCAATGCACATTTTTTTATTTGCATATTTTCAAATTTGCACATTAGCACATTAAATTATGGGAATCATCGAAGCAATCATTCTTGGTTTCGTTGAAGGTCTGACAGAGTTTTTGCCTGTTTCTTCTACCGGCCACATGATCATCACCAGTTCATTGCTGGGAATTCAGCGGGATGAATTCACCAAATTGTTTGAAATATCCATACAGTTCGGAGCCATCCTGGCTGTGGTAATATTATATGGCAGAAAATTTTTCGTCCCGAAAGCTTTCGGGATCCGCCACTGGCAGTTTTATGGCAAACTGATAATAGGAGTCATTCCTGCTTTAGTATTAGGTTATCTCTTTTCAGACAAGATTGATAAGCTACTGGAAAGTCCGACCACGGTGGCCATCACCATGCTGGCTGGTGGTTTTATTTTATTGTTCATTGATGCTGTTTTCAAAAAACCAAAGATCGAATCGGATGACCAGGTAAGTTTTGGCAATGCTTTTATGGTGGGCCTGTGGCAAACCATTGCCATGGTTCCGGGAGTCAGCCGTAGCGCTGCTTCCATTATTGGCGGTATGCAACAGAAGTTTACACGGTATCTTGCCGCAGAGTTTTCATTTTTCCTGGCTGTGCCTACTATGTTTGCCGCAACCGTTTATTCATTGTTTGTAAAAAAATGGGGCGCCGGAGAAGTGGCGAGAAAGGGCTACCAGATCATCATGGAAACATCGCAAAATACCATTGCATTCATTGCGGGTAATGTGGTAGCTTTTGTTGTAGCTATGTTTGCCATCAGGTTTTTCATCAATTACCTGAAAGTTTATGGCTTTAAAGTATTTGGCGTTTATCGCATAATTGCCGGTATTATTTTATTCTCCCTTTTGCTTACCAAAGTAATTGAAGGATAGATGTTGAATTTATTTTTTAAAAGTCTTTGAAATGACAATTTTTTCTATTAACCATTTAAAAAAATAAATATGAAGAAAATTATTTACGGACTATTGGCCGCTGTTGCATTAACAAGCTGCAGCAATTATGGCAAAAAAGTAAACATTGAAGGCACCAAGGGTGAAGTTTATTTTAAAGGGGATGGAGTTACGGAAGCCGATAGCAAAAAATTAGGTGAATACCTGAAAAATGTAATTCATTATTTTAGTGATGATAAAGCGCTGACTGTTCAGTTAATGAAAGCAAAAGATGAAGGTTATGACATCCGCTTTGTGGTAGATGAAAAAAAGTTAAATGCATCACCTGAAGCTTTACAATTTTTCGAACAAATAGGACCCGCCATGTCTATTGACCTGTATGATAATAAAGCGGTAAATGTTTTTTTAACCGACACACATCTGAAAGACTTTAAATCAATTCCTTTCGACAAAGAGGTTATAAAAAAATTACAGGAAGAAATGAAGCCAACGGTTACTGAAGATGCTCCCGCTGACACAACCGGCAATGCCAACCAGTAAGCATTATAATTCCTTCTTTATATATTATCATCAAAGCAGCAGATTCTATCCTGCTGCTTTTCTTTTTTAGATTCGGCACAAAGTCATATTTTGCTTACTCATACTATTTTTCATGCAAACGGCTTCCAAAAAAGTAATAAATGCCTGGGCCATGTATGACTGGGCCAACAGTGTTTTCAACCTGGTTATCACAACTACTTTCTTTCCTATTTATTATTTGAGTGTAACTGGTGATGGAAATGATAAAACAAAGACGGATTATATTGATTTTTTATGGTTTAAGCATATTCCAAATTCATCGTTGTATGATTATACACTTGCCGCTGGTTTTTTGATCGTTGCACTGATGTCACCCATCCTTAGTTCCATCGCAGATTATAAAGGCAATAAGAAGAGTTTTATGCGTTTCCTGCTTACATTGGGTTCATTAAGCTGTATGGGTTTTTATTTTTTTAACGCAAATACACTTTTGCTCGGAACGATCCTGATCATAACCGCGACTATAGGTTATTGGAGCAGTTTGGTTTTTTATAACAGTTATCTTCCTGAAATAGCAGCGCCAAAAGACAGGGACAGGGTCAGTGCAAAAGGGTTTACTTATGGATATATTGGCAGCGTTATTTTACAGATGATCGGTTTTGTACTGGTACTGATGGCCGGAGATGACAGTGCCGCAAAAAATAATGCAGTAAGGATAACTTTTATCCTGGTCGGGCTTTGGTGGCTTGGCTTTGCTCAAATTACTTTAAAGCATATGCCTGCCGGCAAACCTGCCGGCGAAGCAAACAATAAAAATATTTTCAGTAATGGCTTTCACGAACTGGGAAAAGTTCTGAAACAGGTAAAAGCAATGCCGGTATTATGGCTGTTTCTCTGTGCTTTTTTCTTTTATAATATGGGGGTGCAAACCATCATGCTTATTGCTACCAATTTTGGCAAAGAAGAATTAATGCTTGACACAACTGTATTAATTGTTACAATTGTAATTATTCAGATCGTGGCCATTGCTGGCGCCATTGGTATGAGCCGCCTTTCGGATAAATATGGAAACTTCAGGGTGTTAATGTTTGTGATCGGCCTCTGGATCGCGGTATGCATCTATGCATATTTTTTCCTTACCAATAAATGGCAATTTTTTGGTATAGCGGCAATTGTTGGGCTCGTCATGGGAGGCATACAATCATTAAGCCGCAGCACGTACAGCAAGCTGATGCCGGTAACAAATGATACAGCATCTTTTTTCAGTTTCTTTGATGTAACAGAAAAATTCGCCATCGTTGTTGGCATGTTCAGTTTCGGTTTTATCACCCATCTTACCGGCAATATGAGAAACAGTATACTCGCATTAGTGGCATTTTTTGTAACCGGTCTTATCATCCTTGCAATTGCTTACAGGAAAACAAAAAGTTATAACCTGATCAACACGGAATAGTGAAACTTTATTCTATCAATACCGGCTACTTCAAACTTGATGGCGGCGCCATGTTTGGTGTGGTGCCAAAAAGTATCTGGAATAAAATAAATCCTGCTGATGAAAACAATTTATCTTCCTGGGCACTGCGTTGTTTGCTGATTGAAGACGGGAACAGGTTAATACTGGTTGACAATGGCAACGGCGATAAACAGGATGCAAAATTTTTCAGCCATTATCATCTTCATGGAGATGATACCCTGGATAAGTCGCTGGCCAAATATGGTTTTCACCGGGATGATATCACCGATGCATTTCTTACTCATCTTCACTTTGACCATTGCGGAGGTTCTATTATTCGCCAGGGAGATAAGTTGGTTCCGGCATTTAAAAATGCAACGTACTGGAGCAATGAAGTGCATTGGCAAACAGCTACTGTACCTAATGACAGAGAAAAAGCCTCCTTTCTGAAAGAAAACATTTTGCCAATAAAGGAAAGCGGAAGGTTGAAGTTTATTGATGTTCCTGAAGATGGCATTACCACGGAGACACGGATAAGCACGGAAATAAAAATAAGGTTTGTTTATGGTCATACCGATGCGATGATGCTGCCACAGATAAACTATAATGGTAAAACAATTGTGTACATGGCCGACCTGCTTCCATCAGCCGGGCATATTCCCCTTCCCTATGTAATGGCGTATGATATGTTCCCTCTTACAACACTTAATGAAAAGAAATCTTTTCTGAAAGAAGCTATCGAAGGAGATTATATTCTTTTCTTTGAACATGACCCGCAGTTTGAATGCTGCAACCTGCAACAATCAGAAAGAGGGATAAGAGCAAAGGACTTTTTCAAACTATCTGAAATCTAAAACCCCTCCTTCGGTCCCGATAGCTATCGGGATGGCGAGGCTGTTTAACGTTTCCGAATCAATGAGGTTAGCGGATAACGAAGATTTTCATAGCTCATCATATCTATTTTTACTTTGCCTACTACCAGCGGGCTTTCCACCCGCACAGGAATATGATTGGGATCATCGGTAACCCATACGGTCATTTTTTCACCTCCTTCAAAGATCTGTCCTTTCAGCAAAAGGGGTTTTATTTTCAGAGCATTGAATTTCCCATATCTCGTTTTAATGACTTCCTTTCCCAGATACCGGATATACATGTTGTACACTTCATTATCAAGAAACATGGAAAAAGGGATTTTATCGTCGGGTTTTAATTTTGAAAAATCAATATTGCGGGCATAGTACATGGCGCTGACAACATCCTGCACACAAGCGGGCACTTTAAAAACTCCATCGGTTGTTACAGCCGTATTTGCCATTTTATTGAAAGTGATATTCTGGTATTTTTTATACCCGCCTTCATTCACATTGCGGATAAACTTCAATGGCTGAAATGTGGCTGTATCAATGTACGTTTCATATTTATCCCTCACTTTGTAAATCCAGTCGTAAGAAGGATTAGTTCTTCCTTCGCCGGTCATATGATAAACAGAACGATTATTAAATGTTTCCAGTGTACTGGTAAAGCTGGCATTGCCTGCATTTATATAAATGCCCGCCACGGCATAATACACAGTGAAAGTAACTTCTTCGCTAACATTAAATGATATATTATGAATGCCGCAAAAGTTATCGGAGAGTGTCTGAGTATTTCCGGAAAAACATAGCACTACATTAGCCAGAGGTAGGATCAGGTTAAGTATTTTCATTTTTATTGGTAAAGATTTTTTTAATACTCAAAATTAACAAGCTGCCTGCAACCGCCGGTATAATCAGGTTCACAAACCATATTGTTACTGTTGTCATCCAGATACCCAGCCCATTGGCGCTGAACAAACCTACCAGTCTAAGTCCTATTTCGCCCCGCAAACCCAATTCGGCAATGGCAAACGTAGGTATGACAGCCAGTATCAAAAAAGAAACACTCACCGTCCAGAAAGCCTGCCACCATAAAACCTGAACATCAAATAAACGGAACAGCAGGTAATATTGTATTATAAAAACAATAAACCTTGCTGCTGATAATAACAATAACTGAAGTAACAGTGTTATATTAAAATGATCGAGAGCCTTGACCAGGTAAGTGTAGCGGCTGCTTCCCGGCAAGCGGTCAACCCATTTTGTTAACCATGATAAATGAAAATAAATGAGTGTTAAAATCAGCAGCGTTGCCATTACAGCATATAATATTACCTCGAGCCAGATTGAAGAAACAATTTGACCGGTTTCGATTTTTCGTAATAAAATAATAAATCCTATGCAGCCCATCAGTAAGGTAATGATCAACTGGCTCATGCTGCCTACGATGGTTATGGAAATCGTTTTTAACCGGTTGCCCTCATTCATGTATAATACCCTGCCCAGGTATTCACCTACCCTGTTGGGAGTGCTTACCGAAAAGGATACTCCTGATAAAACGGCTTTGAATGCTTTTATAAAACTAACCTGCTGAATTTGTTTTACAGATATTTTCCATTTGATGGCTTCAATAGACCAGTTAACAATCATCAGCAGAATGACAGCAGCAAGATTCCAGATCAACGGACTGCGAAATGATGACCGGATGCGCAGCCATGCTTTTTCCAGGTCGGGCTGATTTTTTATTTCCCGGTAAATAAACCATGATAACCATAAAAACAAAACAGGTCCAAGGAAGTAGTTGATGAAGATTTTGATATTTCGGTTCAGCTTCATTAATCTTGTAAAAATACATTGCCGTCTGCAAAAGCCTGTTAAAATAATCCTTGGCATCGACCCCGGCACATTAATAATGGGCTATGGTTTAATTGCTGTAAAAGGCAATGAAATATCACTGTTGGAATGGGGAGTATTAAAACCCGGAAAAGTAAAAGACAGTTACAAAAAATTACAACTGATATTTAATACTGTCAGCGGATTGATTACAAAATACAAGCCGGATGCATTTGCCATTGAGGCTCCATTTTTTGGAAAAAATGTACAAAGCATGCTGAAGCTGGGAAGAGCACAGGGTGTGGCTATTGCTGCAGCCATGCGGCATGGCCTGGAAGTAACTGAGTATTCTCCTAAAAAAGTAAAACAATCCATTACCGGAAATGGCAATGCAGCAAAAGAACAGGTCTGGAAAATGCTGCAAACATTATTATCATTCAAAGAAAGCCCTGAACATTACGATGCCACCGATGCATTAGCAGTGGCTATCTGCCATTATTTTCAAACCAATTCAGTATTGGGAAAAGTTTCCAAAGGATTAAAAGGCTGGGATGATTTTGTAAAAAAGAATCCGCAGCGAATCACAAAAAAATAATTACAGGTTTGCCAGAATCTTTTCCTGTGCTTTTTTCAAACTCTCTGCTGATGCTTGTGATTTGTGTTGTGTAAAGTTTAAATCGTTGGATGAATTGATGGGAACAAGATGCAAATGTGCATGGGGAACTTCCAGGCCAATTACACTTATCCCGCAACGGTTGCATTTAAAAGTTTTCTCAATCGCTTTTGCTATGGGCTGTGCAAATACCAGCATTTCTTTTAAATATTCCTGCGGCAGATCGAACAGGTTGTCCACTTCGGTTTTGGGAACTATCAAAACATGACCCTCCCGTAAAGGGAAAATGTCGAGAAAAGCAAAGAACTTTTCGTCCTCTGCAATTTTATAGCTGGGTATATCACCTGCTATGATTTTTGAAAATATTGTCATACCACTAAAGATTTTTGATTTTAGTCCCGATAACCATCGGGATAAGATTGCAGATTTAATATATCGCAGTCTCTGATTCACCCCGCAAATTTACAATTGGTAAGGAGTAATTGTAATAAAAAAGCTCCGTAATATACAGAGCCTTTATTAGTTTAAGCAATTATCATCTATTATGCAGTGATCTTCTCAATTTTAAATTTCATTACCCCCGCAGGTGCCTGTACTTCGGCGGTATCACCCACTTGTTTTCCCAGTATCCCTTTACCAATAGGTGAAGTAACAGAGATTTTTCCTGATTTCAGATCGGCTTCTTTTTCACTAACTATCTTGTACGTTACCTGTTTTTGGGTACCGAGGTTGGTTAGTGTAACTTTTGTAAGAATAGATACTTTGCTGGTATCAATGTTTGATTCGTCAATCACCCTTGCATTAACCAGTTGTGTTTCCAGCAATGCTATCTTAGCTTCCAGCAGGCCCTGTATTTCTTTAGCGGCATCATATTCTGCATTTTCTTTCAGGTCGCCTTTATCCCGTGCATCTGCAATAGCCCGGCTGGCTGCCGGCCGGTCTACCGTCTTCATCCGTTGCAGGTCCAGCTTCATCTGCTGCAACGTTTCTTTGGTTATATATTGAATATCATTCATAACTCATCTACTTGGCTGAAAAAGAAAAAAATAACAACGCCTCAGTTGGGTGCTGAAGCGTTGCAGTATTGAAGACAAAGATAGAAAAAATTCGGGAAAATACCAGTCCCGCAAAAACTGGTTTTTTCTATTACTTATTCTTTGGAGCCGGGGGTGGCGGCATCAATTTCTGCTCATATTGAAAAAACTGATCGAATTTTCCATCTTTATTTACACGCCATACCTCGTGCAGGCCCGATGAATCTGTAACCCCGTTTTTGTCAGTTCGTATTTCAACTCCCCATATCAACACCCAATCTTCATTTTTTTCTGTCGCATGCAGGGGGAGCCATGCATCTAGTTCAGAGTGAAGTTGCGGATAAGCAGCTCTCATTGAATTGCCTGCTGCAAGAAAACTATCAACCGGAAGTTTCATATGCGTATTATCAGCAAGGAACATTTCTACTGTATCCGCAAAATAAGGCTTTGCATCATTGAGCTTATTGTTATCCCATGCCTTCCAGACCATAAGCAGGTTTTGTGCGTTTTCATCCTTTCCCATGCTGAACTGGGAAGAATACCTTGGGGTGTAAGGATAGGTTACAGATGAAGATTCTTTTTTCCCATCCTTATTGTCGCCAGACATTTTATCGTCTGTTTTCTTTTCATTGTTGCAGGCAATCAGCATTGCCAATGCAACGAAAGCAATTGGTAAGTGTTTCATGTTTGGTTGTTTTTATTTTTAAATAATATTCGTTTTCTCAGCAGGATGGTAAACTATTGTGTCAGGATCAAAGGGTGAACGTATAGGGTAGCCAAGGTAAGAAAGAATGAATATATATCAATCATTAAATGTAATTTTTATAACTATCCTGTAAAGAATTTCAGGCCAATCCCAACTTTTCAAGCAGCACTTTTGCCATTTTAAAAAAGGCTTCGTGACTGTACCCGGCAATATGCGGGGTAATGATGACATTGGGCTGAGCCAGCAACCAATCCATTATTTCTTTTTCCTGTGCTGTATATGTGGCCGGGTTTTCATTCTCCAGGACATCCAGGCCGGCCCCGGCTATTTTATTTTGTTGCAGTGCATTTATTAATTCTCCAAGGTTCACCACTTTACCTCTTGATGTATTCAAAAAATACGGC
>JAHEZF010000217.1 GCA_023251215.1 Sphingobacteriales bacterium
AAAAGAGTTTTCTAAATTATTATATGTTCTAACCACAGGAGTTTAACATTGAGCGTTGAGTGTTGAATATTGAATATTTTATGCAAGTCAAATACTCAACATTCAATATTCCCCGCCTGACTGACGTCAGTCGGGCAGGAATATTCAATGTTCAACTTTAAAACCTCGTTCCAAGATACTGCGGCAGCATAGCCCGCCAGGTATTCCAGTCGTGCGGCCACTCCTGTCCCCATACATCCAGTTCGTACCAGATGCCTTTATCATAAAGCACCTTTGCAAATTTGCCACTGGCAGCCGGGTCTTCATAATCACCACTGCCGGTTAGGATATGAATATGCTTGCTTTTTCTTATCTGTTCCAATATGGCATGATCATTCAAATTGGGCATATAGTGCCAGGGACTGTTGAAATAAACATCATCATCAAAATAACCTTTGGTATATTCTGAAAGGTCATAAACGCCACTCATGGCAATAACACCGTTAATAATATCCGGCCGCTTTAAAAATAAGTTCATGCTGTGCAAAGCCCCGAATGAAGCGCCACAAGTAATGATCGGGGTATCCTGGCTGGTACTGTTGCGGATAAAAGGAGCCACTTCATTAAACACATAATCGTTCCATTGCTGCTGGCGAATTGATTTTTGCCGGGGATCCATATTATTGTTTAACCAGCTTTCATTATTGATACTGTCAATTGAAAAGACTTTTACTTTACCAGCATCTATAAAAGGAGCAATATGATCTATAAGCTGAAATCTTTCATATTCCAGGTAATCAGCCGCTGCGGTTGGTACCAGCAATAAAGCAAAGCCATAATCGCCGTAGGCTGCTATCGGCATTTCTTTATTCAGTGATGAGCTATACCAGGACGCTAATTCCTTTTTCATTAATATGTTATTGTATTTCCGGTAAATAAATAATGCGGCAGTTTAACTTAGGACGTTCGCCTTTGGGAACAATAACAATGATTCGGGTTGTAAGTGTTTGGCCGTTTCGAACCGCATAGCCCACCTGGGCGTTTATTGTTTTGTATTTTTCTTTTACACTATCATCCGGCACCCTTACATTGCTGAACCAGGGCTTGGCATTTACCGTTCCTTTTTTGGAAGTAAGTTTTTTGCCCGTGGCATTGGTACAATTAAATTCGGCAACCTGGATATAATCATCGCTGCCGGTGGAACCCGTCCAACCGGTTTTAAAGGGAATTAATTTCAGGCACCCGCTTTTATTGGCCACAAACAGATTCACTTCATAACGTTCATAATTTTCCCCTTTGATTTCCCTTGAAGTTTCGTTGGTAATATAATAACCGTACTCAAGCCCATTATAGGCATAAGGAATATTCTCTTCAAGATTGGTCACTTGTTGGGAATAACTCATAAACCTGGTTGATAAAAAAATCAACAACGTGAATACTTTTTTCATAAAACATTTTTACGAATATAATTTTTAATTCTATAGAAGTGAATGACTAAACCGGCTGTCATTATACCTCACTGGCCCATTCCGAAACATGAATTTAAACATAGCAAATAATAAAATAGTAAAATTACTTGGTAATTTAAACAAGTAGTATTACTTTAGATTTACAGTATTTTTACTATTTACGTTTTTATTGACCGTACCTCTGTTTGTCGTCAATACCTGGATCCAATAAACTCGAATCTATCCTTTAAAAATTCATTGAGTCTGTTTCTTTTTTAACCCTGTTATTCTGTGACAACCCTTTGAAATGAGAGGAATAAAATAATACTATGTAAAAAACCTTATGTGTTTTATTAAACCTGTAATACAAACATGGCTAATAAACCGATCCGTATCATCCTGGTAGATGATCATAAACTGACTCGTAAGTCATGGAAAGCAATCCTTGAATATGATTCAAGGTTTACCATTATAAATGAATGTGACAATAGAATTGATGCTATTAACCAGGCCGGGGAGTTAATGCCTGATGTAATAATGATTGACCTGAATATGCATCCTGTGAATGGTTTTGATATTACCCAGAATATTCTGAAAACAAATCCCTCTATTAAAATCATAGGCATCTCTGTAAACAATCAGCCTTTTTATGCCAAACGTATGCAGGAAATCGGAGGAAGTGGATTCATCACCAAAGGCTCTCCATTTGATGAAGTGATGAATGCTATTGAAGAAGTGCTCCGTGGTGAATTTTTTATTTGTAATGAAACAAAAAAAATAATTTCTTAAGCACATCTTTTCCGGTCACCTACACACTCTTAAACAGTTCACTTTAGAGGATTATCCTTTTCGGGATGTACCCAAAACCCGGTAAATTTGCGAGCTATGGAGCTTAGCAAGAATTTTGAACCAAAAGCGATTGAAGAAAAATGGGCCAGGCACTGGAAAGACAGGAATTATTTCAGCAGCAAGGTTAACCAAAATAAAAAACCTTATACCATTGTCATCCCGCCGCCGAATGTAACCGGTGTGCTTCACATGGGTCACACACTGAACGAAACTGTTCAGGATATCCTCATCCGCAGAGCAAGAATGAATGGCTTCAATGCCTGTTGGGTGCCGGGCAGCGATCATGCTTCTATTGCTACTGAAGCCAAGGTAGTGGAAATGCTGAACGAAAAAGGCATTGAGAAAAATAAGTTGACAAGAGCAGAATTTCTGAATTATGCTTATGAGTGGAAGGAGAAATACGGAAGCATCATCTATAACCAGATTGAAAGATTAGGATGCAGTGTGGATTGGAACCGGGTCTCATTTACTATGGATGACCATTACTACAAAGCTGTCATCAAAGTTTTTGTTGATCTCTACAAAAAAGGGTTGATCTACCGCGGCGCCAGGATGATCAACTGGGACCCTGCTGCAAAAACTGCACTGAGCGACGAAGAAGTGGAATACAAAGAAGTTAATGCAAAACTTTTTTATGTGAAGTACAAGATTGCTGACAGCGATGAATACATTGCCATTGCAACACAAAGACCAGAAACGATTATGGGTGATACAGCCGTTTGTGTTCATCCTTCGGACAAAAGATATGCTCACCTGAAAGGAAAAAAGATTATTGTTCCTCTTGTGAATAGAGAAGTGCCTCTCATTTTTGATGAATACGTGGACAAAGAATTCGGGACCGGAGCTTTGAAAATAACACCGGCTCATGATATCAATGACTATAATCTTGGACTAAAACACAACCTTCTCATAATTGATACATTAAATGAAGACGGCACATTGAGTGGGGCGGCAGAAGTATTTGTTGGTATGGATCGTTTTGCAGCGAGAAAAAAAGTAGCGGAAAAACTAAAAGAAGAAGGACTGCTGGTAAAAGAAGAAGAATATACAACAAGACTTGGTTTTTCCCAGCGAAGCAATGCAGTGGTAGAACCCCGCATCTCCACGCAATGGTTTGTAAAAATGAAAGAACTCGCCGGGCCTGCATTGAAAGAAGTAACGGAAGGAAGAATTAAAATTCATCCGGGAGATAAATTTTTAGCTACCTATAAATACTGGCTTGAAAATGTAAAAGACTGGTGCATCAGCCGCCAGTTGTGGTGGGGACAAAGAATACCTGCATGGTATAGCAAAGACGGAAAACTAGTGGTTGCCGAAAATGAAGAAGAAGCAAAAAAAATATTCAATAATCAATATTCAATAATCAATATTCAATTACAGCAGGACAATGATGTCCTCGACACCTGGTTCTCTTCCTGGCTTTGGCCGATAGAAGTATTTAAAGGCATCACTGATCCGGGTAATGAAGACATTAAATATTATTATCCCACTTCTGTTCTTGTGACCGGACAAGATATAATTTTCTTTTGGGTGGCAAGAATGATCATGGCCGGAATGGAATACATGCATGAAAAACCTTTCAGCGATGTTTATTTCACCGGCATGGTACGTGACAAGCAGGGAAGAAAGATGAGTAAACAATTA
>JAHEZF010000218.1:0-3503 GCA_023251215.1 Sphingobacteriales bacterium
AGCACATCACAACCGTAATTATAAAGATCATTCATGGTTTGAATGACTTCGTCCTTCTTTTCACCTAAACCTAACATAATGCCACTCTTTGTTCTCATACCACCTTCTTTCAAAATCCTTATCACTTCCATACTGCGCCAGTACTTGGCTTGTATGCGTACTTGTTTTGTCAACCGTTCAACTGTTTCAATATTATGACTAACCACTTCCGGCGCTACATCAATAATGCGCTGAATATTTTCTTTTTCACCTTTAAAATCCGGTATCAATGTTTCAAGAGTAGTGTCAGGATTTAATGATTTGACAGCTTGAATGGTATTTTGCCAAATGATAGAACCACCATCTTTCAACTCATCTCTGTCAACAGAAGTAATTACAGCATGTTTGATCTTCATTAAATGAATGGCTTCAGCCACTCGTTGCGGTTCATTCCAATCCAAAGGATCAGGACGACCAGTTGCCACAGCACAAAAACCACAACTTCTTGTGCAGGTATTTCCCAAGATCATGAATGTTGCAGTACCTTCTCCCCAGCATTCACCCATGTTAGGACAGTTGCCGCTTTCGCAAATAGTATGGAGCTTATAATCATCAACGAGGCTGCGGATATGTTTGTAGTTTTCACCAATGGGTAATTTAACACGAAGCCAATCAGGTTTTTTCACCCGTGTTTCTTTTTCTCCGAAGGGAGTCCTTTGGACAATAACTCCATTAACAATAGGAAGCTCGGTCATGTGGCAAAAATACGATGATTACCTGCGCCTGCCAAGCACCAGAGAAATGTAACCCTGGAAGAATAAACTTTTCTCTTTTTCATAGAGCATGATAGGAATTTTTGAACTATATAATTCCAAACTGACTCCTGCTTCAATTGCAGAAACTGTTTCATTGAAACGGCCATAATCAAATCGCAAGGCTGCTTTCACAAAAGCTCCGGGTTTTATTTTTGTTTCACCCCATCCCTTGCTGAGGCCACCACCGCCAACAAATGGCCCATTTACAAATGCAGAACTGTCTTGCGTTGAGTATTTAATAAACCGGTCACCTTGTGTATCTCTTATTTCTATATAATATGGACGGAGTAATCCTAAAGAAAGACCTGCACTATAAACAGCAGAAACAGCTACGCCATTCTTATTTCCCTTTTGTCCAAGCATGTATTGCTGACCTATACCGAGAGTAAGCGGATAAAAATGATTGATCTTGCCATATATAAATGAGTTACCGAAAAAAGAATTGCTGAATGATTTTTCTTCCTTCTGGCTTTTTGTATCGTTGAGATCAATGCGGTAAACAGTCGTCTTGCGATTCGTTTTCATTTTACCCAATTCATAAAAGATTCCGTATCCATTGGTGCGAAACTGAATTCCAAAAACGCTTTGTTTTCTATATACCAATACCCCTTCTTCAGCCTGCCTGATCAGGGCATTCACTTTTTGGCGGCGGACTTCTTTCCGGGGATTTTTCTTTGTATAAGTAGTATCCTGCGCAGATGATGCAATAACAACTGGCAGAACAATGGCAAGGAGGATTAGTTTCTTCACTAAAATAGAATTTGATGATTTCTTAAACGTAAATTTAGGGCAAAATTCAATAATGACATCAACAGTTATTTATAATGGCGAGTTAAGAACTAAATGCACTCATGTGAAAAGCGGTTCTTTTTTTGAAACCGATGCCCCTGTAGATAATAATGGGAAAGGTGAACGATTCTCTCCTACTGATAGTTTAGCAACATCATTGGCCACTTGTATGCTGACCGTGATGGGCATCAAAGCAAGAAACACGATGGGCTTTGACATTACTGGAATACAAATCGATGTTTTGAAAATCATGAAGGCTGATCCACGACGAGTAAGTGGCATTGAATTAACCTACCATATTCCTGACAATTTGAAAGGGCTTGACGCAAAATCAAAAACGATCTTAATTAATACCGCGATGAATTGTCCTGTTTTTAAAAGCATTCATCCGGATATTGAAGTGAAGGTGGATTGGGGAGGATGGAGTTAAGAATTAATTTTTTGTTACCACCTTTTGTGCAACTATCAACTGTTGTTGCGTCTGTGCGACGCAACAACAGTTGATAGTTGCACTACAGCTGACTACATAAATGAAAAAGCCAACTCATAATTAAGTTGGCTTGATAAAAATTTTGACCTCTCTATATTAAAATGCCCGTTGGTCAATATTATTTCTCGGATCAGTCTTTGTTTCCAATTGATATTCTTTCGGTGGCTCGGCGCCCAATAAATTTTTTACAAAATAATCCCAGCGGCGGCGCATCATATAGGGTGATAAAGTACCGAAACCATGACCTGCATTGGGAAAAATAACAAGGTCATAATCTTTATTGGCTTTTTCCAACGCCTCCACTACTAACATGGTATTATAAGGAGGCACATTATTATCCATCATGCCATGCGCAAGCATTAATTTTCCTTTCAGATTCTTTGCATAGGTTTGATTGGCCTGCGCTTCATAATTATCTTTTCCATCGGGGCCTTTTGTCAATAAACCGATATAACGTTCGCCCCAATCATCTTCATAATTGCGGTTGTCATGATTACCCGATTCAGAAATACCGACTTTGAAAAAATCAGGAAAGCGAAACATGGCAGCAGCAGTAGCAAAGCCTCCGCCTGAATGTCCCCATATTCCAACTTTGTTTGTATCTATATAAGAATATCTCGCCGCCAATTGACGAATACCAGCGACCTGATCGGGCAATGTATTCTCACTCATGTTGGGATAATACATATCATGAAAACTTTTTGAACGGTGAGGATTGCTGGTTCCTTCGATCAACACCACCACAAATCCCAACTCTGCCAATGATTGATTATCTCCTCTTGCTGCACTGAAAGCCCAACTGCCTACACTCCCGCCTTGCGGGCCGGGATAGATATAATCAATAACAGGATATTTCATTTTCATATCCATGTTAGTTGGTGTAAACATGATCCCGTATATATCGGTCTTGCCATCATGTGCTTTTACTGAAAAAGGAGTTGGCGGTTTCCACCCGGTTGCTTTCAATCTTGACACATCTGCTTTTTCCAATTCAACAATTTGTTTTCCGCTCATATCCCGCAATACAGAAACAGGAGGCACTTCAGGTTTGGACCAGGTATCTATAAAATAATTTTCGGATGGAGAAAAATTTACCTGGTGAGTGCCGGGATTGGGAGTGAGCACTGCAAAATTTTTTCCATCAAAACCAATTTTACAAAATTGAGTGAAGTAAGGATTCTCCGGTTGCTGTCCATCGGCAAGAAAATAAATTGTACGATTTTTTTCATCCACTTTGATCATGCGGGTCACTACCCAATTCCCTTTTGTGATCTGATTTTTTAATTTTCCTGAGGTGGCATCATATAAATAAAGATGTCCCCAGTCATCTCTTTCGGAAAACCAGATGATCTCATTTGTTTTTGGAAGATATCGCCAGTTGATGGCGCCCCAACCCGATTCATATTGCGTGGGCACAGTTTCTTCAAACA
>JAHEZF010000218.1:3513-3912 GCA_023251215.1 Sphingobacteriales bacterium
CCGGTAGTTGTATTAGCAATCCGAAACTTTTCATTTTTATGATCGCGGGAAGTAGAAACAAAAGCTAATTGTGAACCATCCGGATTCCAATCCACGTCATCAAATGTTCCACTGCTGGAAATATCATCACTCAATGTACCTCTATGCTGATCTGGTGGAACATTTATCATGATCACCTTGGGTTCATCGACATTAATGATGCAACGTTGGATCATCGTTATTTCTTTATCACCCGGCAGCGGATATTTCCATGCTTTCAATGTCGGATGACCTACATTGGTTGAAGCAAGATACATTTCACCTGTATTACGCTGATCTTGTTTGAATGTGGCGATCTTCTTTGAATCAGGCGACCAGCGCAGCACCGGCCTGTCGCTACCTGTCCAGCCGGCATTATCT
>JAHEZF010000219.1 GCA_023251215.1 Sphingobacteriales bacterium
ATCCACCACCAGGGCAAAGAATAAAATATTTTTAAGAACTCAATTTTTCAAGTGGCCCATCCCGATTTTCATCGGGACGTGTCTACCTCCCGATAGCTATCGGGATCCACCACCAGGGCAGGAAAAAGTTTAAAAGTTTAAGGTTTAATAGTTTAATAGGTTAGTTGTTAAAGTGCAAAGACTCCTGCAAGTCCGGAACTTCTTAAAGGTAAAAAAAATCCACCAGCGACGAACTGATGGATAAAAAGAGCGGAAGACCGGGTGCTGACGACTTCGTGTCAGCATAGAGACAAACTTCGTTTCGTCTCTACTCGAACTTCCAACTTTCAGAGCGGAAGACCGGGCTCGAACCGGCCACCCTGACCTTGGCAAGGTCATGCTCTACCAAATGAGCTACTTCCGCTTTTAAATTTTGGAATATTGGAATTGGGAAATTTTGAAATTGTCTGGAAATTCAATTTCCCAATTGGCCTTTTCAGAATTCCTCCGAAGGAGTTCCTTCGGAACAAAATCAAAGAACTAAGGGGCTGCAAAAATAATGATTGAGTCTTTTTGAAAAAAATTTTAACTCGATTATTTGTACTTGGGAGTGTATAATGTGCTTTCCTTCACTTCTACTTCCGGTTTATTAAAGCGTTTGGTATAAAGCATGTAACAACTGCCAAACAAAAAGGCTACAATACATGCCACCTGCAGGTAAAAAAGAAAAGCTGAAGACGATACCCAGTTATGGGTGAAATCCCGATCATGTATTTTTTGTAATTCTTTCTGGTATTCCGGGTTAGTACTCATATCGAAATCTTGTGTTGCAAAAATAAGGGTTCAGTATAAAAAATCAGTTTGTTTTTCTCACAATTTCAGAGAAAAATCTTTTCTTTCTGGCAAAATGCTGCCAGATAACATTCTTTGGAAAATATCCATTAAGTTTTCCTTTTTTACTTACCGGGAACAGGCTTTTCTTTTGATAAAAAAGCCACCATTTGATGAATGCAAGATGTGCCCGGATGATTGCAATAAAGTAACCTCCGTCACCGGTAAACAAACCTTTCCACGCAGAAACTCCATCCAGGAAAGCCCTGGCCGGCATTACCCATAATTTTTTTGAAAATGGCAGGTTCTTCGACAGCATAATCCGGTTATTCCGGAAATTCAAATACGTTTTCCATGAATTTCCTTTTGGTAAAGTGCCCCCGCCAACATGGTACACTACTGATGATGGGCAGGAATAAATTTTATAACCCGCTAACTGGATACGCCAACACAGATCAATTTCTTCCTGGTGGGCAAAAAAGTATTCATCAAATCCCTTCATCTCATGAAAAACTTTTGAACGGATAAATAGTGCAGCGCCACTGGCCCAAAATACCGGTTCAGTTTGATCATACTGGTTATGGTCATCTTCCCAAACATCAAAGATCCGTCCTTTGCAAAAAGGATAGCCATATTTGTCGAGCCAGCCACCGGCAGCCCCGGCATATTCAAATTTTTTTCTTTCATTAAAGCATAAAAGTTTAGGCTGGCAGGCAGCAATATTTTTATCACTTTCTAAAAGACTCAGCATCGGTCCCAGCCAGCCGGGTTGTACTTCCACATCTGAGTTCAGAATTACATAGTAATCCGATGCGATCTGTTTCAAGGCATTATTATATCCTTTGGCAAAACCAAAGTTTTCGGTAAAACGGATTAACTGAACCGAAGGATAATTTGTTTCAAGGAATACAATGGAATCATCTGTTGACCCATTATCGGCGATAATTACTTCAAAGTTGGAATACCCCGATGCAAGTACAGATGGCAAAAACTGCTGCAGGTATTTCCTGCCGTTCCAGTTCAATATTACGATGGAAACTTTGGGTGAAAGGCTCAAAGGCGATAAAATATTTGTTCAAAAGTAAGGGAAGCCGGTTGATCCTTATTAAATTCGAAACATGTTTCGGCAAATTTTAAACTGGAGAACAGGGTTGGCGCTGATAGCTATTTTGATTGTTACCGGTACCATTTTCTATTCGCAGTACCTGGCCAGGAAGATTGCCAAAGAAGAGAAACAAAAAGTAGAAGAGTGGATCGAGGCAGGTAAATCCCTTATTAATTCCCCGGCAGATGCCGATACCCGGCTCGCTTCCAAGATACTTTTCGAAAATAAAACCATACCTATTATTGAAACAAATGAGAAGGACAGCATTACTAATTATGTGAACCTGGATGCTACTAAAGCGATCAATGATAAAAATTATCTGGCCCGCAAGCTGGAAAATTTGAAAGCGATCAACCGCCCCATCATTTATACAGATCCTATTGATTCATCCAAGGTCAACCGGTATTATTATGGCCATACCAAATTGCTGAATGAGGTTCGTTACTATCCTTTGGTACAGTTGTTTATTGTAACACTTTTCATTATTATCATTTTAATAACCCTGCGCAGCAGTTATCGTTCGGTACAAAACCAGGTATGGGCGGGCATGGCTAAGGAAACGGCTCACCAGTTGGGTACTCCTGTTTCTTCGCTGGAGGGTTGGATTGAAATGCTGAAAGAGAAACCCGGAAACGAAAAAATAGCACAGGAGTTGGAGAAAGATGTGAACCGGTTACGACTGGTATCAGATCGCTTTGGAAAAATTGGCAGTACTGCACGCCTGGAACAGGTGGACCTGGTACAGCAGATCAACATCATGGTGGAGTATATGAAAAAAAGAGCAACAGGCAAGGTTAACTTTTCTGTGAATACACATGGCCAGCAAGAAATACCGGCAATGGTATCGGCACCCCTGTTTGACTGGGTGATTGAAAATATTTTAAAGAACTCATTGGATGCCATGGAAGGAAAAGGAGCAATAATAATTGATATAAGTGAAGAAAAAGATGCAGTGCATATTGATGTTACCGATACAGGAAAGGGGATCAGCAAGCAAAATATCTCAAAAGTATTTAAGCCGGGATTTAGTACAAAAAAACGTGGATGGGGATTGGGCTTAAGCCTTTCGAGAAGAATTATTGAGCATTATCATAAGGGCGAATTATTTGTCAGGCATTCTGAGCCGGGAAAAGGGACGACATTCCGGATCGTACTAAAAAAATAAAACGGCTTACATTTGCAATCCTTATTTAATTAAGGAATGCCCGGGTGGCGATCCCGATAGCTATCGGGATGGTTGACGCAAATAAATAAAGATTTGTATCTATGCCACCCCTTGAATTGCCCGGGTGGCGAAATTGGTAGACGCACCACTTTGAGGTGGTGGCGCCCGAAAGGGTGTGCTGGTTCGAATCCAGTCCCGGGCACAAAGCTCTGATTATTTTAAGCAGAGCTTTTTTTATGAAATTTTATGTTTACATATTATATTCGGAGGTTTTTGATAAATTTTATGTTGGGCAAACAGATAATATTGAAATTAGATTGGCCCGGCACAATGCGGGTACTGAAAAAGCTACACGGCCTTATAAGCCCTGGTACTTGAAATGGTACACTGAAAAGCAATCGAGAGCAGAAGCTATGCAACTTGAAAAAAAGTTAAAAAATCTGTCTAAAGAACGATTGAAAAGCTTTATTCAAAAATATAGTTGATGCTGGTCCCGACGTTCCGCAAAGCGGAAGTCGGGATGCTGACCGAAGCGTCAGCATTCGAATCCAGTCCCGGGCACAATAAGATCAGGAAATCAACCCTGGTCTTTTTTATTTCCCACCAGCCACTTGCCATTCACCACTCGCTTTCACACACTTACATTAAAATCCCTTAACGCATCATTCAAACTTGTTTTCAAATCAGTACTGGGTTTTCGCTGACCAATGATCAATGCACAACTTACATTGTATTCACCGGCAGGAAATTTTTTTGGATAGCTACCCGGAATCACGACACTTCTTGCAGGCACTCTTCCTTTTATTTCAACAGGCAAGGAACCGCTTAC
>JAHEZF010000220.1 GCA_023251215.1 Sphingobacteriales bacterium
CAGCAGTTTCAGGTTTTTCATGAACAAATCGAGTGGGCATTACATTTTGATATACCGATAGTAATTCATTCCCGAAATTCAATTGATGAATGTATTAAAGTGGTAGCTGAACATCAGAAAGGGAAACTGAAAGGAGTCTTTCATTGTTTTTCGGGAAACAAAAAACAAGCAGAGCAAATTATTGAACTAGGATTTTATCTTGGAATAGGAGGAGTGCTGACTTTTAAAAATTCGGGATTGGACATAGTTATGTCAGGCATTACTCTTGACCATGTGGTTTTAGAAACGGATGCTCCTTACCTGGCTCCGGTACCATTCAGGGGTAAAAGAAATGAGTGCAGTTATATAAAATATGTAGCTGAAAAATTAGCTGCAATAAAAAAAACTGAAGTAAAGGAAATTGCAGAGGTAACTACTGCCAATGCTGAAAAATTATTCTTCTCTAAACACTGAACCTGTATTTTTGCAGCCTTCCCGGAGACTTGCTCGAGTGGTTGAAGAGGCACGCCTGGAAAGTGTGTATGCCGCTAAAGCGGCATCGGGGGTTCGAATCCCTCAGTCTCCGCATATAATATGTAGAAGTTAAGATGTAATCTGACAGTTGGGATTCAATCTTAACTTCTACAATTCATTATATTTTGATAGTAAGAAAAATTTTTTACCCCCCGCCAGCTGGCGGAGACGGGGGTTCCAATATTTTTTCCATTTGCATACTCCGGCTGCCTTTAAAAAGCAAATAGGTATTTTCGAAATGTTGTTGCAGGAACCATTCTTTCGCCTGTTCCGCATTTTCAAATCGTTGAAAGGGATGATCTGTTTTCATAAAATCTCCGCCGATAAGAGCTACTTCTTTCCATTTGTATTTTCTGATCAGATCAACGATCACCTGATGTTCATGTTTGCTTTGTTCGCCTAACTCTGCCATGCTTCCCAATACCAGCACTTTATTTGAGGCATGCATTTTTGTAAAATTTTTAATAGCAAGTTCCATGCTGGCAGGATTTGCATTATAGGCGTCAAGTATGATTTTATTAGTTCCTTTATTGATCCATTGGGAACGATTGTTGAAAGGGAAATAGTTTTCAATGGCAACCCTGATCTTTTCATCGGGCACATTAAAATATTTTCCAACAGCCACAGCCGCCAATACATTTGGCAGATTATATTCCCCCACTAATTGTGTTTTAATGGAAGTAATAGCCGCACCTTTACTAATTTCCATTTGAAGGAATGGTTCGCTCTCTAAAACATTTCCATCAATGCCGGCATCTTTTGTTCCGTATGTGATAATTTTGGGAATGCCTTTGCTCATATTCCTGAGATAATCATAATCCCACATTACAAATGCAGTTCCGTTGTTTGATCTCAGGTAATCATATAACTCTCCTTTTCCTTTTCTCACGCCTTCTTCACTGCCAAAGCCTTCGAGATGAGCTTTGCCGCAATTAGTAATTAGTCCATAAGTGGGCTGTGCTATCCGGCAATAGGAAGCAATTTCGCCAATGTGATTTGCTCCCATTTCAATTACTGCCATTTGAACATCATCTTTAATTCTTAAAATGGTAAGCGGCACACCAATATGATTATTCAGATTACTTTCTGTTGTATAAATTTTATATGTAGTAGCAAGAACGGCATGTATCAACCCCCGGGTAGTTGTTTTTCCATTACTACCCGTAATGGCGATAACGGGCACACTGAATTGCTGACGGTGGTAAGCAGCTAATTGCTGAAGAATTTTAAGTACATCATTTACCAAAATTGTTTTTCCGCCAGTTTCAAATTCTTTTTCATCTATCACAGCTAAAGCTGCACCTGCTTCAATAGCTTGTTGGGCAAATTGATTCCCGTTAAAGTTGGCTCCTTTCAATGCAAAGAAAATATCACCCGGGTTTAATTTTCTTGTATCGGTTTGTACAGAAGGATATTTTTTATAAAGACTGTATAATTCTTGCAGTTCCATTTACGCAAAAGTAAGTTGGCTAAAAATAAAAGCCCCGGAGAATTGAATTCCGGGGCTATAAGTGTTTATGCAAATGAAATTAACGTTTTTGTCTGCGGGCTTTAAAGAAATTACCGGTTTTACGTTTATTGCCTTCAGGGCTGCCCATTCTGTCCATAGCGCAACGGAAACCAAGTGTGCTTAATGCCTGGTCTTCTTCTAAATAACGACGGCTGCCGGGAGTAAGCCAGTATGGCATATCGTTCCAGCTACCTCCTTTATACACTCTTGATTTATCACTGATGAGGGTTGTTATGCCATATCCGTATGAAGATTGTGATAAAGAATCACCATCCATAAAATTGATGACATTACCTCTTTGGTAATTTCTGCGATTTTTAAGTTCGGCATCTGTTACATCTACCATTTTTACTTTTCCGGTGCTATCTATTTCAGCTTCACCATTGGCGTTTTTATAAAGCTTTTGGTATTTATTGCCACGGAAAGGTGCAGGCAAATCATCAAAGTCAATTAACGACAATGGACGATAAACATCCTGAACCCATTCGCTTACATTACCCGACATATTATAAATGCCGAAACCATTAGGGTAGAAAGATTCGACAGGCGCTGTATAGAATGCCCGGTCATTCAATCCACCAGCCACGCCGGCATTATCACCAGCGCCTCTTTTAAAGTTAGCCAGGAACTGTCCCTGCCAGCTTCCATGACGGGTGTCGCGAAGGCCATTAATATTTTGAGACCAGGGATACATCTGTTTGTTTTGGGCCAATTCTTCACCCCGTTTTCCCTCCTTTGTACTGGGGCGGGGGTTTTGAAGGATCAAACCATAAGCGGCATATTCCCATTCTGCTTCAAATGGCAGACGGTAATCAGGAAGCAATAAACCATCTTCCAGCGTTACCTGAGTACGGGGCTGGCCTTGAGGGGTCTTCAGTGGATTCCTTTTTGAAGTAGCTGTTTTGCCCGGGGCTGTTTGATACAAACCGAGCAAATATGACCTGGTTGTAAAATTATTTTCAGCTTGCTGACCCTGCAATGATTGTTTGTTTACATATCCTTTTTGCATCAGGGTGGCTTCATTTACCCGGTCACTTCTCCAAAGACAGAAATCGCTGGCCTGTCTCCAGGTAACACCTACTACAGGATAGTAATTGAAACCCGGATGCCGGAAATAATATTCAACCATCGGCTCATTATAACTTAATTCACTTCTCCAAACAAGAGTATCCGGGAGGGCAGCTTCAAGAATTTTTTGATTAGCTGGATCGGAAGGATCAAATACTTTGGCAAGCCAATGAAGATATTCACGATAGTGTACATTGGCAACTTCGGTGCGGTCTAAATAAAAAGAGGGAACAGAAACCCGGCGGGGAATATTATTCCAGTCGCCCATTACATCTTCTTCAGTTTGTCCCATAGTAAAGGTTCCGCCCTGAACAAAAACCAGACCGGGTCCGGTACCTTGTTCTTTTGATTTGGCTACCTGGTAGCCACCCATTTTTTTGTCATTGTAGTTCCAGCCGGTCATATTGGATTTAGCATATTTGTTCTTGCCAAAAAGACCCTTTCCTTTACAGGAAACTAACAATACAACACAGCAAACCAGAACGGTTAAGTTTTTCACTTTCATTGTTTTTTGCATAAACCTATGAATTGGAATAATTTTAACGCCGGATGGGGTAAAATATTGTTCCTTAAAACATATTTACCTCCGGGGATTGCGAATATAAAGACTTTCGATAAAAATCGGTAAGAAATAGTACTTTTTTCCAAAGAAAAGTCCCCATTTTATGGAAGGAATTTATTTATGAAAACCAGCCTATACATAGCTTTGGCAGCACTGTTTATCTCTGTCACTGCATTCGGGCAGCGGAACTACTCCCCCAATTCAGTACTTTCTGCAGGCAATTGGTATAAGATTTCTGTAAAGAATCCCGG
>JAHEZF010000221.1 GCA_023251215.1 Sphingobacteriales bacterium
ATTTTTTCCGGAAAGCAAAAGCATTAAGACCTACCACACCTCAAATTGTAGATCAGATCAAACAAATTGAGAAATACATTTCAAGAATACCGGGTTAACAAATTGAAAAGTTTATAAGCTGACCTGTTGATAAATAATTTTACTAACTTATCAACCTGTTAACCTGTCAACACGTTAACTAATTTTCAGCATGTCCTTCAAAAAAGAAAGATTAGAAAAAAAATTTAACGACGAATACAAAGAGTTAAATGAACAGCAGCGGCTGGCTGTTGATACTATTGAGGGCCCGGTGATGGTGATTGCCGGACCCGGCACCGGCAAAACACAGATACTGGCGGCACGGATCGGTAAAATTTTAATGGAAACAGATGAGCTGCCGCAAAATATTCTCTGCCTCACTTTCACCGAAGCAGGTGTAGTGGCTATGCGGAAAAGACTACTGGATTTCATTGGCCCCGACGCCTACAAAGTGAATGTTCACACTTTTCATTCCTTTTGCAACTCGGTCATCCAGGAAAACATCCGGCACTTCAATAAAAAAGAACTGGAAGCCCTGAGTGAACTGGAACGGGTACAGTCTATTCAGCTACTTATTGATGGTTTTACCAAAGACAATCCCTTAAAAAGATTTAAAGGCGAAGTGTATTATGACCTGGGCAATCTTGCCACTTTGTTTTCAGCCATTAAAAGAGAAGGGTGGCAAACAGATTGGTTGCTGAAAAAAACAGATGAATACATAAATGACATCATCCCCGAAACAGAAGGCTTTTACAGCAAAAGAGAAAAAGCAAAAGGTAATATTGTTCTCATTCAAAAAGGTAAAGATGAAATAGAACGAATGGAAAAACTGAAGGCGGCTGTTAATGCTTTTACCGGTTATCAGCAAATACTTTTTAATAAAAATCGCTATGATTATGATGACATGATCAGTTGGGTGGTTAAACTGTTTGAAGAAAATCCGGATGTACTGCTCAGTTACCAGGAGCAATTGCAATACATATTGGTGGATGAATACCAGGACAGCAGCGGAAGCCAGAACCGTATTGTAGAATTACTGATCAGCTTTTGGGAGAATGAAAAACCCAATTTATTTGTGGTGGGTGATGATGACCAGAGTATTTACCGGTTCCAGGGCGCCAATTTAAAAAACCTGATGAGCCTTGCCGGCAAGTTTGAAAAAGATATGGTACGAATCGTTCTTACACAAAACTACAGGAGTGTACAACCCATACTGGATGCCGCAAAAACACTTATTGAAAATAATGAACAGCGGCTGGTTAAAAAATATAAAGGCCTTACCAAAGAACTAACAGCGGCTAAACCGGAGTTAAAAAATGAGTTTATTCAACCGGTTATCCGCATTTACGAAAATGAATTTTCAGAAAATGCCCATGTAGCCAATGAAATTAACCGGCTGGTAACCGAAGAAAAAATTAAACCCGGCAATATTGCCGTCATTTACCGTGAACACAAATTTGGCGACGAGCTGCTGAAATTTCTGCAACTGCAAAAAATTCCTTTCTATGCAAAACGATCAGTGAACCTGCTTCAGGACATTTTCATTAAGAAAGTGCTTACCATCATCAGGTATGTTATTGCAGAACTGGATACTCCCTATAGCGGCGAGCCGTTGTTGTTTGAGATTCTGCATTATGATTTCTTCCGCATCACTCCCCTTAAAATTGCAGCTATTTGTAATGAGGTGGCTGATAATAAAAACAAAAAGAACCTTGCCGCCACGCTGCGGAAATATCTTCATCAGCTGGCACAGTCAAATTCTTCAGACTTGTTTGCCGGTGATGAGCAAATGGCGGAATTCATTCGGGTTCACAAAATGCTGGAACAACTCCAAAAGGATGTGTACAATAAAAGTGTGCAGCACTGGTTTGAACAATTGATCAACGAAGCAGGTATCCTGGCTCATATTATTAAACAGGAAGACAAGACATGGGAAATGAGTAAACTCACCTGCCTGTTTGATTATATAAAAGAAGAAACACATCGCCAGCCTGAGCTTACGTTGAAGCAACTCATGAACCAGGTTGACCTGATGGCCGATAATAAACTGTCGCTGGATTTGATCCAGACTACCGGTAATGAAACCGGCGTAAATTTGCTTACCTGTCATGGCAGCAAAGGATTGGAATTTGAATATGTTTTTTTGGTTGGCGCCAGAAATGACGTATGGGAAGGCAAACGCAATCCCAATCGTGGTTTTCGCTTACCACCCAATGTATTTGAACAGGAAACAGACGCCGAAGCGGTGGAAGAACTGCGCCGTTTATTTTTCGTTTCGGTTACCAGAGCTGAAAAATATTTATTCATCTCTTACCCGCAAATGAAAAACGACGGCAACCTGCTTCAGCCATCGCAATTTGTGGAAGAAATGCGGCAACCATTGAGTTTGCCGGTTCAGGATATCAAATTAACAGAAGAAGAAAAACTCCATTATTCCTCCCTCCGGTTTGGGATTGTTCAAAAACCTGTTTTGCAAAATGCAGAGAAAGATTATATTGACCGCCTGCTGGGCAATTTCGTAATGAATGTGACAGCCCTGAATAATTACCTGGATTGTCCGTTGCGGTTTTATTACAGTACGCTGGTAAAAGTTCCATCGGCAAAAAGCGAAGCAGCACAATTTGGAACAGCTGTGCATGCAGCATTGAGTGATTTTAATAATACTATGATGGAAAACGGGAAAATTTATCCGGGTAAAGATTTTTTACTTCGCCGTTTTCATTTTCACATTAACAATGGCCGGGAAGTTTTTACGCAGGAAAGTTTGAAAAGGTTTGCAGAATACGGCCAGGGTGTGCTTGGCAAATACTATGACAGGTATTACTTACCCGCCCCCAAAGGAGATTTTATTCTGACTGAATATCCGTTAAATAAAGTAGTGCTGAATAAAATTCCATTAAAAGGATTTACAGATAAAATTCAGTTTTGGGGAAAAGATATTGTGATCACTGATTTTAAAACCGGAAGCTTTGTAAAAGCCAGGCAAAGGGGTGAATTTCTGCTTCCCGGTCAAAAAGACGAAGTGCCGCATGGCGGCAACTATTGGCGGCAGGGGGTCTTTTATAAAATCCTCGTTGATAATTTACCCGCCAAAAACTGGAAAGTGCTTTTTATACAATTTGATTTTATTGAACCCAACAATAAAGATGAATTTGAAATTGAAAAATTGAATATTACTGCCGAAGACATACAACAGGTAAAAGACCAGATCACCAAAGTTTGGGAAAAAATTCAGCAGCATGATTTTTACACAGGCTGCGGCAAGCCCGGTTGTGAATGGTGTAATTTTGCAAAAGACAACAAATTATACCTGAAACTGGAAGAAGAAACGGTTGATTGAAAGTTCCGCACCGACGCCAGGCAAGGTTAATGGATTATTATGATTTTAAAAACAAATCATTCTCCATAAACCTGTTAAGTTTGCAGACTTAATGAGGCTTCGAAGCTTAATATTATTTTTCACAGCAATTTCAATCATTACAATCAATGTGATCAGTGATTCGGGCTGCGCCAATATCATTCCGCCACAGGGCGGACCGAAAGATTCCATTCCCCCGCAACTCATTAAAGTTAATCCGGTTGATTCTGCAAAAAACTTTTCCGGCAACAGGATCGTTTTTTCATTTAATGAATATGTTGACGTTCAAAATATCCAGGAAAACCTGATCGTCTCTCCTATTCCAAGGATCAATCCGGCGGTTGATAGCAAACTGAATACTGTCACCGTTAAATTAAAAGATAGCCTTGAGCCCAATACCACGTATTCATTAAATTTTGGTAATGCCATCAAAGACATCAATGAGGGGAATGTGGCAAAAGGATTTATTTATATTTTCTCTACCAGCTCCTATATTGACTCACTGGAGTTGCGGG
>JAHEZF010000222.1 GCA_023251215.1 Sphingobacteriales bacterium
CATGGCAGGAAAAGTTCGGAGTTAAGAGTTAAGAGTTATGAGTTATGAGCCTTATAGCTTATTCCTGACTCCCGACTCACAACCTGACATTTACTCCAATCATAAAGTTTGTTCCTGCCATTGGGAAATAATAATTGTTCACTGACAACTCTCCATTGTAAAAATAATTGTAGGTATATCCGTTAGGTTCGTATTTTTTGTTGAAAATATTATTCACCTGTCCAACCAGGTTCATTTCTTTAAGCCATTTCTTTTTAAAAGTATAGATCGCTCTTGCATCCTGCACATAAAACGAATGTAGCACACGGCCGTTGTTTTGAGTGTTATCCAGGTATTGCCTGCTGACATACTTGCTCAGTAAGCTCAATTCTAAATTTTTCAATGGCAAAAAATTAATAGTTGCCCCTCCAACTACGGAAGGAGAGTAGGCGATGTCTGTTGTTTTATAATTATTCACCTTTTGCCCGCCATTATCGTAATCGTCAATAAATTCAGAAAAGTTCAGCACTTTGTTCCTGCTGAAGGCAAGGTTGGCCGACGCATTCATCCATGATTTGAATTTTATTTCCCCTTGGAGTTCTATTCCCATGCGGTAGCTTTTGGGAATATTGGTTCTTGTATAAGCTCCCACATTATTTATTTTGCCTGTCAGCACTAATTGATCTTTGTACCTCATGTAATAAAAAGTTGCTGCCCAGTTATATTTCGTAGTGTTTTTTTCCATGCCTGCTTCAAGATCATGCAGTCTTTCCGGTTTGGGCTGCTGGTTTATTCCTGCTTCAAAGTCATCACGGTTGGGTTCTTTGTTGGCAAGACCATAGGAGAAAAACCCTTTCCATCCGTTTTTATTATAGCTGATACCGGCTTTGGGATTAAAGAAATTAAATTTATTTCTTATCACTAATGAAGGATTGCCTGGGAAACCATCAATATTATATTTTATGTAGCGGAATTGCAGGTCGGTGAAATAATACCAGTTCCCGGCAAACTGTGTCTGCTCTTTCAGATAAATATTGAAATCTTTTTTTAATGCATCCAGGTCGTACCAGCGGTGACCCGGATCGGGTAAGCCATTAGAGGCCCAGATAAGTTTACCAAAATGATTGCCATCATACTTTGTAAAACCTCCGCCCAGGGTTGCCTGTGTCTTTTTGTCTTTGAATTGCATCGAAAATATGTTACCGTAAAAATCATTATCAAGCCATAGCTGGCGGATAAAATCTGAAGTTGGAACGGTTCCCGTCAATCCGTATTTGCTATAGGGTTCATTGGCTTTATATTGTTCGTAATAACCTTTCCCCTTCGTATAAAACAAAGCTGTGTTGAATGATATTCGTTTGCCGATTAGTTGACTAAAGAATAACTGGTAATGGTCCTGCCGGTAATTGTCAGTTTCATTATCGTAAGGTTCGCCTGGTTTTTCAGTACCCGCATAATTAATTGTTCGATTACCCGCACTCAGATCATCTTCTGAAATTCCATACCATGCCTGGTAGGTTTTTTCCTTACCTAAAAAGATATTAAAACGCAGAGATGATCTTTTGTTAATATAAGCAGTGGAAAAATGATATGATTTCAGTTTGCTGAAGGCCCGGTCAATATAGCCATCACTTGTTATATTGGACAAGCGAAGATCAGCTGTAAAATGATCACTCATTAAACCACTCCCGATTTTCACAGTGTTCTTCCATGTATTGAATGAGCCATAGCTGTTGTTGAACTCAGCATAGGGTTCTTTATTCACTTCGTTAGTGCTGAAATTGATGCTGGCACCAAATGCTCCTGCGCCGTTTGATGATGTACCTACCCCCCTTTGTATTTGTATGCTGCCGGCAGAAGAAGTAAAATCCGGCAGGTCAACAAAAAAGGTTCCCTGGTTTTCGGCATCATTATAAGGAATGCCGTTCAGCGTGACATTGATCCTTGTCGCATCAGTACCGCGAATGCGGATGCCAGTATAACCAACTCCATTTCCGGCATCGGAGTTAACCACTACCGACGGAGTTTGGTTCAGGATAAAAGGGATATCCTGCCCAAGGTTCGCTTTGGCAATTTCTTTTTTCGACAAATTGGTTTTGGTAAATGGCGCATTTTCGCCGGCACGAACGGCCTTCACTTCAACCGGCGAAAGAACATAGAAACTGTCTTTAATGGTTTCTTTTTCCTGTGCCCACAATGTGGTACTTAAAAGAAACAAGCAATTGCAAATCGCAATCCTCTTCATTTTTTTAATTTTTAATAGTTAAACCATTTTCCTGGAAGAAATGATAATGAAAAAAAATCATTCATATCATTTCAATCCGTGAAATCAGTGATCAAAAAATGAGAGGGAAATGCTGTGGAGAAAAGGGAAATGATTGACCTCCTTCCCTGCGCAGGCATTACCCTGATCAGGTTCTACGGGTTTGATCTCAGCCCTGACCCTTAGCGTCGGGACACCCCGGGAAACACTGAAGAAATGTGTCTGACATCCCGCCTGAGGCGGGATGTCAGACACATTAGCAAAATTAAGGCAAAAATATTTTCTCAAGGCCGTAACTTTTCTGCCTCTTTCTTCGTATCACACCAAACCATCATTTATGAAGAAGCTTTTTATGTCCATTTTAATCTTGGCATCAGCCTGTATCTCCCTGCATGCCCAAAAAATAATTAATGACGCCAATGCTGAAAAAAGAAATGTGAGTGGCTATCATGCCATTGAAGTTTCTGGCGGTATTGACCTGTATTTATCCCAGGGCGAAGAATCGGTTGCTGTAAGTGCCACGGAAACAAAATACCGTGACCGCATTATAACAGAAGTAAAAAATGGGGTACTGAAAATATGGTTCGAACATAATAGTACTATAAATTTTGAATGGGGCAATCGCAAAATGAAAGCTTATGTATCTTTTAAAAATCTCGATAAATTGGAGGGGAGCGGGGGTTCCGATATTGCCGTAGAAGGCTCAATAAAAGTAAACACACTTTCTTTAGGTATTTCCGGCGGATCGGATTTTGAAGGCAAAGTGGAGGCCAATGATTTGAATGTAGAAGCGAGTGGTGGCAGCGATGTGAAGATTTCAGGTACAGTAAAGAAGCTGGAAATTGAAGCCAGTGGTGGCAGCGATTTTAAAGGGTATGAACTTTCTGCCGATGTTTGCAATGTGGATGCCAGTGGTGGCAGCGATATTTATATCACCGTTAATAAAGTGCTGAGTGCAGAAGCCAGTGGCGGCAGTGATGTTTTTTATAAAGGAAACGGTACGGTTAAAGAAATGAGATCAAGTGGTTCTTCCGCCATAAAGAAAACAAGCCGTTAAAAAAATAAAAACTTAATTTAATATTTACACATGAAAAAAATATTTGTATTGCTGTTGGGACTGATTCTTTGTACAGGAATATCCGCACAGCAGGTAAACGACCCGAATGCAGAAGTAAGAGAGATCAAAAGCTTCCATGGTATTAATGTTTCCAGTGCATTCGATGTATATATTACACAGGGTAATGAGGAAGCGGTAGCTGTAAGTGCATCAGAAATCAAATTTCGTGACAGGATAAAAGTGGAAGTCAAAGATGGTATTCTGCATGTGTGGTATGACAGAGAAGGAAAGTGGGGAAGCGGGAATAAAAAACTGAAAGCTTATATTTCTTTCAAACAGATTGATAAGTTCAGCGCCAGTGGCGCCTGTGATGTATTTATATCCGGTACGTTAAAAGCAGAAGACCTTTCCATTATTCTTTCAGGTGCCAGTGATCTGAAAGGTAAACTGGATATCAAAAAACTTATAGTTGAACTGAGTGGCGCATCAGATATGAATGTAACAGGTGTTGCCGTTCAGTTGAATGTGGAAGCCAGCGGCTACAGTGAGTTCAAAGGTTTTGACCTGGTTACGGA
>JAHEZF010000223.1 GCA_023251215.1 Sphingobacteriales bacterium
AACTCATTCCGGATTTTTGTGTTATTATTAATATTTTTTATAGAGAGATCATGATAGGCACAGTACCAAACCTGCGAAGGTATTTGTGTGCTGCGGCTCCAGGCTAAAAAATGCTCTTCATCATATGCACCGCCTGTTACCATAAATCTGGTTTTTGGAAAATTTACGGTATTGCTGAAAATGCCGCTTAATCCCCATCCGGATTGATCAATGAAATCACCCAGGTATTGCTGCCAGCTTCCATCAAAATTGCTGAAGAAAAGAACATGTTTATTATTATCAAACAAAACCCAACGGGCAAAATGGATAGTGGGGATATTCAACAGTTTTCCATATACAAACACATTGTTGGCTAATACTCTTGTCCGTAACATCCATATCCTGAAATTGAGATTCCTCACTATACCTGGTTTCATTACTGCAACCTGGGTAAATTGATTTTGCGGGAATAAATCTTCATCTTCCTCCAGCCTGCTTACTTTTTTATCAGGTAGCTGGCTAAGCGTCATGGGTTCGTATTTATCCCTGAGTTCATGAAATAAAAACAAGTATAAAGCCCAGATGATAATGAAAGGTGATACGGCTATTAATAAAAGGCCATAAGAAATCAAATTAAACCAATTTATTCCGGGTACTTTGGCTTTTTGTTTTGTCCATTCAAGTTCAGGTGTTGAATCTACTTCCTTCCTGATTGCCCGATGGATTTCCACAGCTGTCTTTCCATGCCAATTGTTTTTTGAAATGTAGTGCCAGATATGATCCCGTAATTTTTTTTCTTGTTGTATCTGCATTAATGTTCGCCCGGGGGCACCAACAAAGAAGGCAGCAGTACTTATCCGCCATTGCTTCAGATATTTTTTCCTGCTTTCCGTGTTTCTTGCAGCCGGTTCGGGATAACCTTCACAGCAATCATAAAGCTGGTCAATATAACCGGCCAAAACGGTGGCTAATTCATTTAAATGATTATCCTCATCGCCATCATAATTAGAAGAAAAAACAAGGCGATCCTGAACCGGAATTGCTGGTTCATCACGAAAAGATTCACGATTCAGGATCACCCAGCGGGCATAATGTACAGTAGATACTTTTTTAAATTCTGTTTCTCTATCAGCCTGCAATTCTGTTTTTATTTTACGCAACGCTTCATTCAGTATGTTAAGCCGGTCTTTCTTTACCGGGGTCAGTAATATTAATGGATGCTGCCTGGTCATATATAAATCATTAAAATATTTTTTAAATAATACTATACAATAATAAATGTAAATTTCAGAACAAGATACTAATTGCTTTTAATATTATTGAAATGAATCCCCGAGGCCGGAAAAGAAACACCAGAAAAATTTAAATAGCATTTTATTATGACCGGTGAAGATTTAAATTTACATTATTTCCTGAAAAAAGCATAAACTTACAAATGCAATTCTACAACCCGCCGGCTCATGATTAAAAACATTGACCATGCCAATATTATTCACTACGGTACTGATTCATTACTGTTTAAAGCTGTGCCGGATATTGCAGGAAAACCCTGGTGTATTAAAGTTATTAATGAAGAGTTTCCATCTGCAGAAGCTTTGGCTGAATTGGATAATGAATACAGGATTTGCTCACAGGCAAAGTCAGGCAGCATCCGCAAAGCATTCAAAAAAGAAAAGTATGAAGAACATGAAGCCATTGTGCTGGAGTATATAGAAGGGAAAGATTTTGATAAGATACTCGCCACCGAAAGGGGAGGATTGGTTCAGCAATTTCATTATGCTATTGATATTGCCGCTGCTCTTTCAGAATTGCAAAAGGAAAATATTTTTCACCGCCGTTTGAATCCTGCTAATATCATCATTGAGAATGCAACCCGTAAAGTTTTTTTTATTGACATGGGGATGTCTTCTATAGGGAATGTATATGAAACGAAAGCAATAGTAGAACAGGATATTGAGAAGATCAAATATTTAGCGCCTGAACAAACCGGCCGAATCAACAGGACCATTGACAACCGGGCCGATCTTTATTCTTTGGGAGTTATTCTTTACAGGTTATTTACCGGAGCCCTGCCTTTTGAAAGTAAAGAAGGATTGGAATTAATTTATGCCCATGTTGCTAAAACACCTGTTGAGCCTTGCCAGATAAACACTGAACTGCCTAAAATGGTTTCTGATATTATCATGAAACTGCTTGAAAAAAATGCCGAGGATCGTTATCAATCTGCTTTTGGTGTAAAACAGGACCTGGAGATATGTTTACAGCAAATAAAAACCGGTGGAAAAATCCTGCCATTTAAAATTGCGGCCAGTGATTTTTCAGGTAAACTTTTTTTCCCGGATAAACTTTTTGGAAGGGATAAAGAAATTAAAATTCTCCGTCAACTTTTTCAAAATTGTGCCGGCGGGCAAAAAAGTACGCTGTTTGTTTCAGGTTATTCAGGATGCGGAAAAACAGTACTGGTTGAAGAAATTAAAAAAACGGTAACCGGTAAACATGGTTTTTTTATCCGGGGAAAATTTGACCAGATACCTTCTGATACACCTTACTTCACTTTTGTGCAGGCCTTTGGTGAGCTGGTTCAGCAGATACTTACCGGGGACGACAGCTATCAGACAAGCTGGGAAAAAAGGATTTCAGAATCCCTGGGTAATTCAGGAAAGATCATCACGGAATTCATTCCCGGCCTGGAAAACCTTGTAGGTAAGCAGCCCGAAATCACCGAACTAAAAGGAATTGAAGCGCAAAACAGGTTCAATTATGAGATCATTCGCTTCATAAAGACGATAGCAGGCAAAGATCACCCATTGGTAATATTTGTTGATGATCTTCAATGGGCCGATGCTTCTTCTCTGAACCTCCTGAAGACTATTACTGAAAACAGGGATATAGAATATTTCATGCTCATCGCTTCGTACCGGAATAATGAAGTGGACGAAACACATCCTTTAAGCAGGCGGTTAAATGAACTCAGGGATGAAAACGTTTATTTTGATGAAATTGAATTGAAAGATCTTTTATTTGATGATGTCAATCAGCTGGTAAAAGAATCGCTTCATACCGGTCAGGAAAATGCCTCATTCCTTGCTGATATCATTTATAATAAGACAAAAGGAAATCCTTTTTATGTCTGGCAGTTTTTAAAATCCATTTATGAAGAAGGATTTCTGCGGTTTGATTTTGATCTCACAAAATGGCACTGGAATGCAGACCTGATCCAACAGTTGAACGTATCGGGTAATGTGGCAGAGTTGATGACTTCGTTTCTGCAAAAATTACCCGAAGAAACTTTCGACATCCTGAAAACAGCTGCCTGCATCGGAAATAAATTTGACAAACGGGCCCTTTCCATTATTAAACAAACCACGGAAAAGAAAATTGAAAGTTTGTTGAATCTGCCTCTTGCGGAGGGGCTGGTTATTGCATCTTCTTCCGATTTGGATTACAAATTTGCACATGACCGCATTCAGCAAACCATTTATTCCCTGATACCTGATAAAGAAAAAGCAGTGCTGCATCTTCAAAACGGAAAACGGGTTACAGCCAGCCTTCACCAGGCAGAACTGCAGGAAAAAATATTTGAATTGGTAAATCAATGGAACCTTGGCGCCGATCTTGTTATTGATGTAAAAGAAAAATTTTACCTGGCTAACTTAAATGTTATGGCCGGGCAAAGAGCGGTTGCATCGGCGGCTTACCCGCAGGCGCTGTTATATTTTGAAAAAGGTTTGTATGTGCTGGAAGAAGAAGACTGGAACAGGCAATATGATTTTACACTTCAGATCACTACGAATGCGGCTGATGCAGCTTACTTATCAGCGGAATATGATAAGGTGGATAAGCTGCTTGATAATTTACAGAAACATAGCCGGTCGCTTA
>JAHEZF010000224.1 GCA_023251215.1 Sphingobacteriales bacterium
GATACTATCGGAACTCAGCCAGTGGATACAATTCACTAATTTTTCCGCCCAAGTTTTTCTTGCCCGGAGTCTCCCCACCGGGCCCTGTGCAAAGCAGACTCCGGGTGATAATGAGCAAAATGATGAACAACATATTTTTTCTGTCTTTTCTTTCTCAGTTGCTCGTAGTGTTCAATAAATAAAAAAAGATGAATGGTTGTGTTTCGTTTGCAACGAAACATCAGCCTCAACGAGGCTGGCAAAGCCGACTCGGCGTAAGACCTCACCTCCGACGCTTCGGTCGGAGTCAGATCAAGACGATAAATGTCTTGATTCCGACACATGGTCGTCGGAACATTTATCGTCTGACCTCTTATCCCTCTCCACCTCATCCGTCCCGATAGTCATCGGGACACCTTCTCCTGAAGGAGAAGGGAAGCGGAACAAGAATTATTTGAGGGAGGCCAGGCAGCAATACTACTTTCAGCTTTTGTGCTAACAAATCAGCAGGATAAATATGCTGGGCAAATATGCCGCTTAAACAGATTTTATTAACTTTATATCATGGTTACAACTTATCGTCTTCATGTCAATGAACTGTCAATGGAGTTGATTAACTCCATCAAGGCGGCATTTAAAGACAAAACAGTGGAAATTATTGTTACTGACTCTGTGGATGAAACAGAATACCTGTTGGCTACTGAAGCCAATCGTAAAAGCCTTGAAAAATCCATGAAGGAAGCTGAAGCTGGTGAATTGACAACAATGACAGTTCAGGAGTTGGAGACTAAATATGGCAAGAAATGAGAACTATCTCATTGACAAAAGAAGCTTTGCTGCATCTTGAAGAATGGAGGCAAAGCGATGCAAAAATGCTTTCCAGAATAATTTCGCTTCTCACTGAAATTGCAAAAAATCCTTTTGAAGGAACAGGAAAACCCGAACTACTGAAATATAATCTGAAAGGCAAGTGGTCAAGAAGAATTAACCAGGAACATCGTATTGTTTATGAAGTAAAAGACGAAACGATCATTGTAATTTCCTGCAGGTATCATTATGATTAATCCCCAGTTCCCCGTAGTGTTCTATAAATAAAAAAAGTGAATAGTTATGCTTCGTTTGCAACGAAGCATCAGCCTCAACGAGGCTGACAAAGCCGGCCCGGCGTTTAATCACTTTAATCGTTTTAATCTTTCCTGCAATTCCTTATCTGTTATACTTGAAACATCAGCTTTATCATAAATAGCAAGCAGGAAAATATTCGTTTTAACAATCTGTACATAAGTAATCACCCTTGCTCCGCCAGACTTTCCTTTTCCTTTAGAAGATATAGCCATACGGATTTTATAACACTCATTACCAAGGGGAGTTCCAAGACGGGGTTCTTTCTGCAGTTCTTCTGCAAGCACAGCTATATCCTTTTTAATGGATGGATATTTCTTTGCAAGTTGCTTTAATTCCTTTTCAAACAGGGGAGTGGGTATAATATTAAAGCTCATCCAGCAGTTGATTGAGAGATTTTGCCTTTACCTTTCCTCTTTTGTATTTATTCACAAAGTCAACCGATTTGTCAAGGTTGTCTAATATTTTTTTTTCTTTTCTACGAGGAGATTTTTTCACAGTGGTTCTATAAGGAGCTTCATCTTCCTCAGCCTTGGTAAAAGGGATGTCCAACCTGTCAAGAAAAGCCTTTACAATTTTTTCTTCTTTCTTTGTTTTTGGAGTTATCATTAAAGCCATAGCATAAAGTTAATTACTTTTTCTTTCTCCCAGTCATTTTCAGCAAAGTCAGCCCGGCCCAAATAAAACTACAATGCCGGTCATTCGACCGGCATTTATATTATTCGAAAATTCAAAAGCTTTTATTTCATTTTTGTAGTATCTGCCTGGGCTCTCATCGCCTGCGCCATTCCCTGCACCATCTTCATTGCATCATCGTTTCGCATATATTCCCAATGCTCCACCGCTTTGCCGTCTTTGAATTTTACCATCTGGATGGCATGTATATCATAAGGACCTGCAGGCATGCCCATCTGGCCATTACTTGTGCCGGTGAACTCCATCGCGGACATTACATAATCATCATCAGCGACTTCTTTTCCCATCGTCATTTTCATATCGGGAAATTCTTTTTTCATCATGTTGATCATAGCCTTCAGGCTGTCCCTGCCCATATCACCCCTGTCGGTATGGTCAACAAAATCACTGGCCACCGCATCATCAATTTTGCTGGCGTCACCTGACATAAAAGCATCGCTGACAATGTGGGAGGCATCCAGGTTTTTTTTGGCTTTGTCGCTCATTCCGCCTGATTCTTTGCTGTTGCAGGAAATGAGGAAACAAATGGAGGCCAATGTAACGGTTGAAATTAATTTTTTCATTTGAGTTTTTGTTTTATGGTTTAAAGAATAATTGCCCGTAAAATCATGAAACAGATTTCAGAGGGAAAGCAGATCAATGAATCAAGAAAAAAATTTAACGGGAGAGCAAAGCTATTATATTTTTTTTAAAACCAAAAGCCGGATTTTTCTTCCCGGACAAGTCTGGCAAAGCTGGTCCGGCGCAAGACTGCCACTCACAACAACCTTAAGCCATTCAAACAATTAAGCGTTTCCACCTCTTTCAACTAATAATTATCTTTAGTTACCAACAGTTAAAACCAACTGCATGTCCTCGTCAACCACTTACCGTATTGCTTCCATAGATATATTGCGGGGCATTGTCATGATCATCATGGCGCTGGATCATACAAGAGATTTCTTTCATGTCACTGCGATGACGGCTAACCCGCTGGACCCTGCTACTACCACTCCCGCATTATTCTTTACCCGGTGGATCACTCATTTATGTGCGCCTACTTTTGTTTTTTTATCCGGCCTGTCCGCTTATCTTTCATCGCAGAAAAAATCTCCCGCCAAAGCCAGTCTTTTTTTGATTAACAGAGGACTTTGGCTGGTATTTGTGGAAATAGTGATTGTTACTTTCGGTCTCACCTTTGATCCGGAGTTCCGGTTCATTGTATTACAGGTGATCTGGGCAATTGGCGTCAGCATGATATTGCTGGGTATCATCAAACAATTGGGCCATAAATGGGTTTTGTTCATTGGTCTCATTCTTGTTTTCGGGCATGACCTGCTGAACTATGCTGATCTTCCCCAGACAGGAACCTTTGCCGACCTCATGAAAATATTTTTAACTGCATTCGGAGCTTTCATACCCATTAACTCTTCTCATACCCTCGGTGTTTTTTATGCTGCTCTTCCCTGGACAGGTGTGATGTTCATTGGGTATGGCATCGGGTATTGGTTCGGCAAAGAATATCCTGTTGAAAAAAGAAAACGCAACCTGCTTGCCAGTGGTCTTTCACTGATCGCTTTGTTCATCGTTCTTCGTTTTATTAGTAAATATGGTGATCCCTCGCCGAGGGTGGATTTGGGAAGCTGGCGCAGTTTCCTGTCTTTCATGAATGTCAGCAAGTATCCACCATCGCTTTTGTTTGTATGTATAACAGTGGGCATCTCTTTGGTATTTCTTTCCCTGACGGAAAACATAAAAGCAAAATGGAGTCAAATCGTTTCCGTATATGGAAAAGTTCCTTTCTTTTATTATATCCTTCATATTTATATACTGCATAGTTTATTGGCAATTATATTTTTTGCTACCGGTCATTCTGCTGTAGCAATAAGGGATCCCAACTCCCTGTTCTTATTCCGGCCTCCCAATTTTGGTTATAACCTGTGGATCGTTTATGGAATATGGATCGCCGTGGTAGCTTCATTATATTTTCCCTGCCGCTGGTTCTATAAATATAAAATGAGTCATGGGCAGTGGTGGCTGAAGTATATTTGATGACGATTTATGCCTTTATTCTCAGGTG
>JAHEZF010000225.1 GCA_023251215.1 Sphingobacteriales bacterium
AAGAAAGAGTGAGCAAAGAAAAAATAATCATTTTTGGCTGCTGCCCCCATACCACCGCTGAAACGCTCTATGCTATGGCTCAGTAAAATGAATTTTACACCATTGATATGATCCTTTTCGCGAATTACTTTTTCAGGATGTAAGTTGTACTGGAGGTAATAACTATAAACTACAGGAGAAATAAAAACGCCAAATAAAAGAATAAGAGGAATCCATTTCCAATTCAGGAATATTTTCCAGTCTTTACGGTAAGTAATGGCGAAGAAGGCATAAACCGCGGGAACGAACACGGCTATATGACCTTTTGTTGAAAAACCTATTGCCAGGGCCAGAGCAGAGCTGACTGCATTCAGAAGTTTCCTCCCGTACATGAACGCAGTAAGCTGCCAGCAGGAAAAGGCAATTGAAGCGGTAAGTATAGCATCCATGCGTACGTCACTGTTCGCGGCCATATAAGCAAAAGCAGAAGCAATGATGAGAGCGGCAAGCTTGCCGGTTTCAGCATTATACAGGAGTTTGCCGAGGCGGTAGGTAGAATAAGTACCAATGATGGTAAACAACAACGAAGGAAACTTATATGCGAAACCAGATACACCGAAAATTTTATAACTAAAAGCCGAAAGCCAGAATAAAAGATGAGGTTTGTCCAAATAGTCGCCAGACTGATCGATTAGGTTAACATAGTCGCCCGTCATGTACATACGCAGTGCGACAGTGGCATGATGCGCCGAGTCGTTATCCATTAATGGAACAAACAGCCCTGCGATATAAACCAGGCCCAGCAAGGAGAAAAGAAAATAATAAGTCCGGGTTGAGAGCAAGGGGGTTGTCAAAAAAAAATTTAAGCAAAGTAAACAAATTGCGGCCAGATTTATGGACGGACAAAAGATGAGCAGCATATTAAGTAACTTGAATGAAACTTCTTTCACATGAGAAAGATTATCCAGCTTGCCATAACTACCATTGTATATTTAAATTCTGTTGCCGAAACAAAAGTAACAGACAGCATTCCTGTCGCCTCGAAAGATGTGTCTTCAGTTAGCGCCATCATAGGCGCTGTATATGGAGTTATAAGCGGCCCGGCACGGCAAAGAAGAAACTGGGACAGAATGCGAACGTTGTTTGCTCCTGATGCAAGGCTGATTGCAACCGGCAAAAGCCCGACAGGAGAAATAAGGCGGAATACAATGAGTGTAGAAGATTATATTAACAACTCGGGCCCGCTACTTGAAAAAGATGGTTTTTTTGAGTTTGAGATAGGAAGAAAGACTGAACAATTTGGAAACATAGTTCATGCTTTCAGTGCTTATGAGAGCCGGCAAAACAGGGATGATGAAAAACCATTTATGCGGGGTATTAATAGTATTCAACTTTGGAACGATGGTAATCGCTGGTGGGTAATAACTATTCTTTGGCAAAGCGAAAGCGATAGCACGCCAATACCTGAAAAATATATTGATAAGAAAAAGTCAGAGTGAAGTGAGCAGCTCTTTTACTTTATCTCTTATCAGGTCACGAACAGCGTTAAATTCTTTTGGCTCCATATTCTTAGGGTCAGGGATTTCCCAATCAATAAATTTTTTTGCTGGCATCCAGGGGCAGGCATCACCACAGCCCATTGTAACAACAGCATCAAAGGGGGCAAATGATTTAACCTCTTCCAATGATTTTGAATGCTGTGTTGATAAATCATAACCCAGTTCTTTTATAGAAGCAATTGCTTTTGGATGTACAATGCCCGATGGTTTTGAACCCGCACTGTATGCTTCCACATTTTCACCGCCCAGCATTTTTGCAAAGGCTTCGCTCATTTGCGAACGATTACTGTTTTCAACACAAACAAAAAGTAATTTCTTTTTGTCCCCATCTCCTAAGAAGGAGATATCGTGATTCTCACTCATAAAGTAAAATTAAAAAGACTCCGGACAATCCGGAGTCTTTTTCAGATTGATCAATCCACCATGGCACCGGTACAACAACCACTGCCACATCCGCAACCAGGATATTTCATTTGTTTTTTCATGGCTCTACTTTTTAAAAGTGAATAATTATGATACGATCTTTAAAATCCTTTTTGTTCTCTTACTTTTTTTATTTCTACTTCAGCTGCATCAAAATCCTTTTTGAATTTTTCGTTTTGCAGCAGTCTTTTTACCAACTGCCAGGCCAACACCCGACCGCTTTCTGAATCACTTGGATAATGCACACCGATAATTTCTCTTGAATGAGCCATATCATAAGCGTCTTTTATAAAGAAAGAACTGAACTCCGGCAAAAGCTCTGAATACAAATAAGCATTAACATAAGAGTTGGTAGCATGACCACTTGGATATGCGGCCCAATTCGTTTCTTCAAGATTTTGCAGCTTAGGTTCAAGTTTATAAGGCCGTATCCGGATAAAATAGTTTTTATATTTCCAGATGAGATACTCAGCATCTTTCCAAACATTCGCTGCAAGGTTGGCTGTTAATGGCAATGAATCTGGATTGAACCAGGTACCAATGCTCCTTCCAATATGAAAAAGATTTCGACGAATTTTTTTATAATCAGGATCACTGGTCTGCACAGCAGTGCGGTAATAAACGCCGGCATAAAACAAAGAAGCTCTTACATCTTCTTCGGTTCGCTGTTGTTGCAATTGTAAAAGATAATCGAGCTCGGCACGGGTTTGCGGAGAACTGTTTGCCGGATAATCAGGAATGAAAAATTCTTCTGTATTGCTTAAATAGTAAGGAACTCTTTTCCTTCCATTTCCAATTAATTCAGGTGGCTGATTGACAGCGTTGTCAGAGTTTGATTCGGAAGTTTTTGTTTTTTCAACCGAAGGACCACTGCTTCTTTCAATATATGTCACTTTAGTTTCACCGGCCGCTAAAACAAAATGAAGAGTGTCAAAAGCCTCCATTCCTTTTGCAGGGGAAGCATTGTAAGATGTGAGCTTCCTGTAATGTCCCCATGAGGGAGGAGCTTGTTTGTTGTTTTGCGAAAATGCAAATTGCGCAATTAGCAATAATGACAATAAAAAAAATTTATTCATGGCTATATTTTTCGTTTCAATAAATAGATTTTAGCAACATCCACTACCCGGATCACAACATTTTCTTTCATCCTTTGATGGCTTATCTGCATACACGGTAATACTGGCGATCCTCACTTTGCCCTTTTTATATTCATTAATTTCTTCTTCGGTTAAATATTCAGCAAGGATCTCATCCGGGATCACAATCGTCTTATCTTTTTGCAAAGAGATATTTGTAAAACCAGCCTCTTGTATAATGCTGAGATATTCGCTTTTTTGAATGGCTCCTGAAACACAGCCAGCATATAGTTCTGCCACTTCTTTCCATTTAGAAGGTAATTCACCTTCGATCACAATATCGGAGATGGAAAAATGGCCACCTGGTTTTAATACCCGGAAGATCTCGCTAAATACTTTGTATTTATTAGGAACAAGATTCAACACGCAATTGCTCACAATAACATCGGCTTTACCAGTAAACAATGGCATACTTTCTATATCGCCGTGACGAAACTCAACATTTTTATAACCAAGTTTTGAAGCATTGTTTTTTGCGAGCTCAATCATTTTCTCAGTAAAATCAATTCCGATCACACGGCCCCGCTCTCCTACTATGCGTCTTGCAATGAAGGCATCATTGCCGGCGCCGCTGCCAAGATCAACTACGGTATCTCCTTCTTTAATTTTTGCAAATTCAGTGGGTAATCCACAACCCAACCCCAAATCGGCATCCGCAACATAACCGCTAAGTTTTGTGTAATCATCCGCCATAATATTGTAAACTTCATCGCCACCGCAACCCGTTGCGCCACAACAGGAGTTTGCATTCT
>JAHEZF010000032.1 GCA_023251215.1 Sphingobacteriales bacterium
TAAATCAGCGGCCCGTCAGTGGCAGAAGGTTTATAAAATTCTTTGTTGTAAACCACTGCGCCCCCCACACCGGTAGCCTGGTCTTCAATCGGGAACAGCCGCATTTTAATATTCGGGGTGTCTAATGGAACAAAGCTGATTCCGAAAATTGATTCATAGAATTTTGTTGCCCTGTCAAGATCCGTAGCCGGAATTTCAAACCAACTGATTGCATTTTTCATACTTGTTTATTTGAATTATAAAAATTATTTCTTCCTTCGGTATTCAAGGTCAAAATCTGTTTTCCATGTTTTCCCTTCATCGGTAGAGCTTTCTCCAAACTGTCTTACTTTTTCTGGTCCTAAATTAAAAAAAGTCATTTTTTGTATTTTAAAAGAGCCATCGGGTTGCTTTACATTTGCCGTTTGCAGAATCATCTTGTTATTTTCAAAATGTCCATCAAAATATTCTGTTACTCCACCCACATTATCTACCCAATATTGTTGCCATTTTTTTGTGGCGGCATTATAGCTGTTATAACTTTTGCCTGCATACCTGATTCCTTTATTAAGCGAAGCGCTGGTCCAATTTTCAAGAATAATGCAGCTATCGAGAATTAATTCGATTTTGCTGTCACCGGCTCTTTGTCCTTTTCTGCCAAAAGCTTCCCATTCTCCGATCCAAAAATCGAATTGCCTGTAAAGAGTATCGCCGCATGGAGCTTTTTGTGAGGATTGAGCAAATGAACAAATTTGTAAACAACAAATAATAAACAGGAATGCATGTAGCTTAATCATTTGTTTAAGGTAAAACAAATGACAATAATGGTTAGGCCATTCATCACCCTATTGTACCGGATAACAACAAAACGTCCCGCCTGTGGCGGGACGGAGTTTTCATCGTTGTATAGTTTGAAAAGGGAAAGGTTAACGATTACCCCCCTGAACCAGGTGGCCGCTGGGGTCGCATAGAAGGTTCAATTTTTTCTTTCCAGATACCAAATTGTTCTTCCGTAAGTACCGCTTTTAACATTTCGTCTCTTGCATCGCTGAATTTTTTCATTTCGGCCATCATGGTTTCCCGGTCGGGCATAGTTCCACCGGACATTAATTCCTCTCTTTTCTTGTCCTGTGCTTTATATAAAGCCAGCAGGGCAGTATCGAGTGTGGACAATTTTGAAGCTTCAAGTTTAAAGGCGCTGTCTAATTTTGAATGGATAGCTGCCGTCCTTTCTTCAGGTGTCCTGCGCTGAAAACCGCCGGGCTGAGAATATCCTGTTGTCGCCAAACTAACGGCGCATAACAACAGAAAAAAGACTTTTTTCATTGAAGAGTTTTTATTGTTAATAAAAAGATGCCACTTATTAAGACGCTGGAATCATAAAAAACATTCGGAGACCTCATATTTTAAGCCCGAAGGGTTTCTTACAAAAGAATGCATCAATTGACTCAGCCAGTTTGCCCAAACTCAATTATCTTGCGCTTCCTCAATTATAAAAAACTTATGGAGTATAGTAAACTTGTAGCCGTGACCGGTTTGCCGGGATTATTCGAACTGATTAACAGCAAAACAGACGGGGCCATTGTCCGCTCACTGGAGGATAAAACTACCCGGTTTGTTTCCAGCCGGGTACACAACTTTTCTCACCTGGAAAGTATTGAGGTTTACAGCACAGGAGAAAATGTGAACCTGGTAGATGTGTTGAATGCGATGGGTAAGGCCAGCGAAAAACTTCCTGATGAAAAAGATGCTTCGGCAGTAAAAAAATATTTTCAGAAAGTATATCCTGAAATGGATTTTGACCGGGTATATGTGAGTGATATGAAAAAAATGGTAAAATGGTTTGAGGTCTTGAAAAAAAATAATGTGGAAATAAAACTTTCCGAAACGCCGGAAGAAGAACCTGAAAAGCAAGAAGTAATTGCAGCAGAAAGCCCGGCAAAGAAACCTGCTGCTAAAAAGGATACCCCTAAGAAAAGCACAGCTAAGAAAAAAGCCAGTTAAGCCTGTCATTTGGTTAAACAGCAAATTTGCTGATGATATTGCCGCTATCAATCACGTCTCCAATTAACCCATCAGCACTTTATCAAATTATCACAAAATGAATTACAGCGCCGATATACAAAAGTTGCCAAGGCATTTTTTACCAAAAGAACTTGTTATTACCAATTGGGAAATTCTTGAGCCGTTTTTTAAGAACCTGGATGAAAGAATAATTAGTTCTCACAGTGAATTAGAACAATGGCTCAAAGACGTCAGTGAACTGGAATCGGTGATCAGTGAAGATGCCTGCTGGCGACAGATCAGGATGACTTGCGACACAGAAAATAAAGACTTGGAAGAAGCCTTCAATTACTTTATGATGCAGATACAACCAAAAATACAGCCCTATTCAGATAAACTAAATCACAAACTGGTTGAATCCCCTTATGCCGGGGAACTTGATCAGCAAAAATATTTTACTTACCTGCGTAACATAAAAAAAAATATTGACCTTTTTCGTGAAGCCAACATACCTCTCCAAGCGGAGTTAAATGTAATGCAGCAACAGTTTGGTGTTATTACAGGTAAAATGACAGTAAATGTAAAAGGACAGGAATACACTTTACAACAGGCTGCTAAATTTCTTGAAGACCCCGACCGCAGCCTTCGTGAAGAAGTGTATCGCAAAATCTGTGAAAGAAGGCTGCAGGATAAAAAAGTACTAAACGAATTGTTTACAATTATGCTTCGCAAGCGGCACCGGGTTGCCATTAACGCCGGGTTTGAAAATTTCCGGGATTATCGTTTTGTAGAAATGGGCAGATTTGATTATACAAAAGAAGATTGCTCCCGGTTTCATGAAGCTGTGAAATTGCATGTGCTTCCACTTGTGAACCGGATTTATGAAAACAAAAAGAAAAAACTGGGATTGGATTCGCTTCGTCCCTGGGATGTGGAAGCAGAACCAGCGGGTGTTCAACCATTACGTCCTTTCAAAACGGGAGAAGAATTAATTGAAAAAACCGTCAATTGCTTTGATGAACTATATGAGTTTTTTGGCGATTGTCTGCGGAAAATGAAAAGCATGGATCATCTCGATCTTGAGAGCCGGAAAGGAAAAGCTCCGGGTGGTTACAACTGTCCGCTGGCCGAAAGCGGCGCACCGTTTATTTTTATGAATGCAGTGGGGCAGCTGGATGATGTTACCACTTTGGTGCATGAAGGGGGACATGCCATACAATCATTCCTGACACATGACCTGGAATTAAATGGTTTTAAAGAATATCCTACTGAAATTGCCGAAGTAGCCAGCATGGCAATGGAATTATTCAGCATGAATCATTGGAATGTTTTTTTTGATGATGACAAAGAACTACTTAGGGCTAAAGAACAACAGTTGGAAAGGGTGATCACAATTTTTCCCTGGATCGCTGTCATTGATAAATTTCAGCATTGGATGTATGAAAACCCCAATCATTCAGAAGAAGAACGGGCTGTTAAATGGGTGGAAATCCAGGAAGAGTTTTCTCCCCAAGCAATTGATTTTACGGGATTGGATGAATATCAGCGTTACTCGTGGCACCGCCAGCTGCATTTATTCGAAGTCCCTTTTTATTATATTGAGTACGGCATTGCCCAACTGGGGGCCATCGGTTTGTGGGAACAATACAAGCAGAACCCGGAAAATGCTGTTAAAAACTATATGAATGCCCTTCGGCTGGGCGGCACTAAAACATTATCCCAATTATTCAAAGCTGCCGGGCTGCAATTTGACTTTTCAGGGGAAAATATAAGTCGCTTAATGCGTTTTGTGAATAATGAAATGGATGGCATGCAAAAAAAACAGAAATAGTGCGAAGCTGGTATCACTTAAATTCGGAAATATCAAAGACACCTCTTATATTTGGTATAGATAATAACGGTGCTTTTTAAGCACTAAAACATAGCTACTAATCAGAGCCTTAACCAAAAGTCCCTGTGTGTCTACACAGGGGCTTTCTTTTGCCCCCTATTCCCAACAGCTAGCGGAAAATAAAAGAAAAGAATTTACAATCTAAGCGCCTCCTTTTCCAAGGGTCCAAAGGTCAATGACTCCTTTGGAGACTCCTTTGAAGGATGCCTATGGTAAATGAACAGGGGTCTTGCAATTTTTACAAATACCTTCTGCTACTACTTCAATATGAGAAGAAGAATATCCCTTGGGCAATTTCAGTTCAGGAATCACTATATCATCCAGGCAGTACGTAGTGTTGCATTGTGTGCAAACAAAATGAACATGATGATCCTGGTGGTGCCCTTCTGAACAATCATCTTTGCATAAAGCATAACGGATCGAATTGTCTGCTGTGGGAATGACATGGATGATTCCCTTGTCAACAAATGTTTGCAGTGTGCGGTAAACGGTAACCCGGTCAAATTTTTCGCCGGCCCTTTTTTCTATATCACCATGAGCAATGGCTCCGTCCTGGGCCAGAAAAAGTTGTAGAATTTTTTTCCGGCTTCCGGTCACGCTAAGCTGATTTCGTTTCAGGATGTCCTGTACCTGGTTATTTGTTTGCTTTGTTATAAGTTGATTCATACTGATTGCAAATTTAGCACAGATAATAACGCAATAAAAGCTATTTGTGTTGTTGCAGGTTTTTCAGCATTTTTTCAACATCCCTGATCAACTGTCTTACCTCACTCTGTTTCAATCCATCGTATATTTTCCTTACATCTCCATTTTGGTCAACCAGGGCCCAGAACTGGGTATGTAAAAAATCATCATCAATACTTTTAAGATTATTAGCCGGATCATCAATAGTGTAACTTACCCTGGCCATATTATACAGGCTGTCTTTTCTCCCGGTCAAAAAAATCCAGCGGGATGTATTTACTCCTAGTGAATCCGAATACTTTTTTAATTGTGCCACTGAATCAGTTTCGGGATCGCAGGTGTGAGAAAGAATCAGAAAATTGTTTTCATTTTTAAACTTCTCATATACCAGTTTCATGTTATTGTTCATCTTCGGACAAATTCCTTTGCAGGTAGTAAAAAAATATTCTGCAACATATACCTTGCCTGCCACATCTTTTTCGGTAACCCTGTTTCCCTCCTGGTTAATAAATGAGAAGGGCCTTATATAACTAATCGGAGGACTGTTCTTTTGACCAATGCGGGGGTTAATAGTTATTAAAACCAGATAAAATACAACAGCAAGTACAATAAAAAAGCTGCTGTAAAAGAATACTTTTTTAGAAATAATAATTTTTTTCCCAAACATTTTTATTGCAAAATCCCCTTTGATAAAAGATCCCTTTCCTGAAATAGCAGTCATATTATCCGCAAAGGTAAGCCCCCGGTACATTTTCTTTTGCAACCACGTTGCTTTTTATTAACTTTGCCCCTTTCATGAATCAGAAAATTAATTGGGACGCATTAGGAATCTGGACCTCGCTGGCCTGTGCTATACACTGTGCTCTTTTACCGTTATTTCTCAGCAGCCTTCCTTTATTTGGCATTAATATCATTGACAATCTTGCTTTTGAAGTCAGCATGATATTACTTGCCTTGTGTATTGGCACATATGCTCTTTATCATGGCTATAAAAAACATCACCATAGCCCGCTTCCATTAATTCTTTTCTTTTTGGGTTTTGCTTTCCTTGTATTGAAACAATTTTTTATCTGGTACGAGAACTGGCTTTTGATTCCTGCTGTAACATTGATAATCTCTGCCCACCTGTTTAATTTCCGTTTTTGCCGGATCCATAATCATGCCCATACCGATGATTGTGATCATTAAAACCACAATGCTTTATGGTTTTTGAATTACCTTGAAAAAAAGTTTTCCGATGAAGCAATTCTTTCTTGCTTTTCTTCTGTTCATTTCCATTCAAAATTTTGCACAATCAAAAAATGAATCAGCAATCCGCCGGGTTTTATATGAACAGGTAATGGCCTGGAACCGTGGCGATATTGAGGGCTTTATGAAAGGATATTGGGAAAATGATTCCCTGGTGTTCATTGGGAAAAGCGGGGTTATATATGGTTGGGACAATACCCTGAACAAATATAAAAGGGGTTACCCCGATACTACTTCAATGGGAAAACTTCAATTCACCATTATTGCAGTAAACCGTCTTTCCAAAAAATATTATCATTTAATTGGTAAATGGTATTTGCGGCGCAGTATCGGTGACTTAAGCGGGCATTATACTTTGCTTTTTAAAAAAATTCATGGTGATTGGGTAATTGTTGCCGATCATAGCAGTTAGTTTTCATCATTAAAAATCATTTTATATGGCACTCATTATTATTGGTATCCTGGTTTTGATTGCAGGATTTGCCTTGCAAAAAAGTCCCGAGTATGGCCGTTTTGCTAAAGTTGTCCGGAGTATTGCCCTGACACTGATGCTCGCCGGTGTATTGACAAAATGTATTGTACAGATCAATGCAGGGCAGATCGGTGTAAAATCCCTGTTTGGTAAAGTTCAGAATGATGTATTGCCCAGTGGCCTGCATTTTGTAAATCCATTTATAGAAGTACAGCGGCTGGATATAAAAACACAGAACTATACCATGAGTGGTATACACGATGAAGGAGCAAAAATCGGTGATGATGCAATCCGTGTGTTGACTTCAGACGGGCTGGAGGTTACGATTGACCTTACCGTATTATATAAGTTGATTCCCTCAGAAGCTCCCCGCCTTGTCAGGGAAACCGGCGTGGATTATACAGATAAAATTGTTCGTCCGCTGACAAGAACCAAAATCCGTGATAACTCTGTTTATTACGAAGCCGTGTCGTTGTATTCCAACAAAAGAGATGAATTTCAGCAACGTATTTTTAAAAGCATTGAAGACGACTTTAGAAAAAGGGGCTTGATTTTAGAACAACTGCTGGTACGAAATATTACCCTGCCCCAGTCTGTGAAAGAAACCATCGAACAAAAGATCAATGCAGAGCAGGATGCGCAGAAAATGCAGTTTGTATTATTGAAAGAAAAACAGGAAGCAGAACGAAAAAGAGTGGAGGCGCAGGGTATTGCCGATTATCAGCGTATCATCAATATTGGATTGACAGATCAGCAATTGCAATACGCACAGATAAAGGCCTACCTGGAGCTTGCAAAATCTCCCAACTCAAAAGTGATCATAATGGGGAAAGGCAATGCACCGATAATACTGGATACAAAAAATTGAAGCCTTACTGGTTTCTCCAGGTACGGTAGAGCCAGCGCAATAACAAAGCAAGGCTTAATATCAATCCGGCATAAAATAATACAGTATAAACAAAGGGACGACCATTTCTGTAAGCTAAACGATAATAAATACCCGCTGTGGTGCAGCTTGCAAGCCAAAGTAATCCATACGTAAATGAATACATGACCTTACGAAAATATTTCTTAACATCAGGATCCCAACCCTGTTCCATGCAGCAGGTTTTATAAAAGAAAAGTTACAGCATTTCATTGCTCTGCCGGAATAATATTATTGTATTAAGATGTGCTTAAGCTCCAACGAGTCGCCGCCAAATACATTAAAATCAACCTTGGAGATAATTCCATTTACATGTCCTTCACCACTATGCTGCCAAAATATCCAACCCCGGTTAATGCGGGGTTGCTGTGGCTGGTAATAATGTGCTACCCATAATGGATATTCATCAAATTCGCTGCCAAGACAGTGATTGTAAAAATCAACATTGGTATATATGATGGGTTTTACATGATAATAATTTTCAGTTACATCCAGCCATTTTTTTACTTCTTTTTTTAATTCGGATACCGAAATGCCGTTTAATTGTTCTACGTCCAGCACCGGTGGAAAATCCCCGCTTTGCAGTTCCACTTTATCTATAAAATTCTCCGCCTGCATTTTTCCATCCTTCGAGCTGATAAAAAAATGATAGGCGCCACGGATGATTCCATTTGCTTTTGCTTTTTTCCAGTTTCGGTAAAATTGTTCATCCGTATTACCAATCCCCTCGGTGGCTTTGATAAATGCAAACCCTAATTGAATGTTTTTTACTTTCATTTTCTGAACCTCCTCCCATGCAATTATCCGCTGGTATTTAGAAACATCAATACCATGAATGGAATAACCATCCGGAATCGAGATCCCGAATTCGGGGTATCGGGTAAATTTTGCTTTCCTGTATTGCAGCCACTGATAACCCACCCATGCAGCAATGGCTAATAAAACCGCAAGCAGAGAGATGAAAGCTAATCTAAATATCTTCTTCTTTATTTTACGGGATGGCATCAGAAAAGCAGGCTTGTTTTCAATCAAAATGTATGACAAATATAGCTGGGAGGAAATTGTGGAATGTTAATTCAGGCAGGATGGTGGCACGGGAAGTCCCCTCCTTCATACTGGGTATGAACTCCGGCTCATCGAATGAAGACTTTCAAATACAGTTGCATTAATTAAAGGTATTGTCCTTAAAGAGGGGCTGTTCTTTTATTCCATGATGCGCAGCTTTGCATAATTCAGCATGATCTTTTTTTCACCATTGAGTTCAAACTTTATTGTGGCAACAGGATTGTGTGCACTTCCTTCCATTTTTGTTACTTCGCCAAATCCAAATTTCAGATGTTCTACTTTTTGCCCGGTTTGCAAATTGGAAGTATCACTTGCAACAAAACCGGCAGACGGTTTATGCTCTACAAATTTGGATGTTGTTGTTTTCGGCGCCAGGTATGGAATGGTTTCTTTCTTTGTGGCCGGTTTTTCAGTATAATACTTTCCGGATTGCTCTCTTACAATACCGGATTCTTCATCGCCCCAGCCTTTTACCTGATCAACAGCAGAGCCCTTGCCCCATCTTCTATGTGATTGATTTTTTGATCCACCCCCGGCATAACTTTTATCTAAAAAATCCTGCGGAAGCTCGTCAATAAACCGGCTGGGCTCGTTTTGTATCAACTGGCCAAACCGATATCTTGAATTGGCATAGGTCAGCCAAAGCCGGTTCTTGGCCCTGGTGATTGCAACATAAAATAATCTTCGTTCTTCTTCCAGCTCTTCTCTTGTATTTACACTCATCCCATTTGGAAAAAGCATTTCCTCCAGTCCGGCTACAAATACACATTGAAACTCCAGCCCCTTAGCCGCATGCACTGTCATTACCTTTACCATATCAGCATTGGGGTCTTTTTCATCTGCATCGGTCAGCAAAGTGATCTGCTGCAAGTAACCTGCAAGATTTTTATCTCCCACTTCGCCATCTTCTTCATTCAATGGTGTTTCAATCCATTCTTTAATGGAGTTCAGCAACTCCTGTATATTCTCGTACCGGTTAACTCCTTCTGTACTTTTATCATTGAACAGCTCTTTTACAATATTCGTCTGCTTGCCAACATGAAACGCTACCTCGTAAGCATTTTGTTTTTGCAGCATGCTTTGAAAACTCCGGATCATTACTACAAAATTTTCAACAGCCTCCAATGTTCCTGTTTTAAATCCAAATTCCTTTGCTCTTTCCAGTACCTCCCACATGGAAATATTATTTTCATTGGCAAACAGGATGGTTCTGTCCACTGTCGTCTTTCCTATTCCTCTTGCAGGAAAATTAATAATGCGTTTCAGCGACTCTTCATCTTTTGGATTCACTACTACTCTCAGGTATGCCAGGAAATCTTTTATTTCTTTGCGCTGGTAAAAACTAATACCTCCATAGATCACATAGGGTATGCCCATACGGCGCAGCGCCTCTTCAAAAGCACGACTCTGCGCATTGGTGCGGTAGAGTATGGCAAAATCTTTATTATAATAATGATTGCGGAGTTTTTGTTCCTGTATGGCATCGGCAACAAACTTACCCTCTTCATTATCTGTCATAGTTCTCACCACATTGATCTTTTCGCCTGACGGGTTTTCTGTCCACAGGGCTTTAGGTATTTGCGTCTTATTGTTCTTGATTACTTCATTGGCCACATTTAAAATACTTTGCGTACTTCGGTAATTTTGTTCCAGCTTAATAATGGCCACATCTTCATAATCTTTCCGGAACTGCAATATGTTCTGAATGGTGGCTCCCCGGAAACTATAAATGCTTTGTGCATCATCTCCCACTACGCAAATATTCTCATGTTGTGCCGCCAATAATTTTATTATTTCATATTGGGCCGGGTTAGTGTCCTGGTATTCATCTATCAGTATGTACCGGAATTTTGTCTGGTACTTTACCAATGCTTCGGGGAAAAGTTTCAGCAACCGGTACATCTGGTACAGCAGGTCATCAAAATCCATGGCGCCGTTTTTAAAACAACGTTTGTAATAGGCATCATAAATACCGGCAATGGCCGGGCGGTTTGACCGCATATCTTCCTGCTGAATATTATAATCATTGCGGTACTCATCCGGTCCGATCAATGCGTTCTTGGCTGCCGAAATCCTGTTATAAACAATATTGGGTTTGTAATGTTTATCATCAAGATTCATTTCCCCGGTTACGGTTTTAACTACTGCTTTTGAATCATCGGTATCATAAATAGTAAAGTTGGAAGGATAGCCAAGCCGGTGTGCTTCGCTTCTAAGTATTCTCGCAAACACAGCGTGAAAGGTGCCGATGTATAAATTTTTTGCTTCATTGTTCCCCAGAATATTCTCTATCCGCTCCTTCATTTCTTTAGCCGCCTTATTGGTAAAGGTGAGTGCCAGGATATGAAAGGCGTCCACACCATAGGCCATCAGGTGGGCAATGCGGGTTGTAAGAACTTTCGTTTTACCGCTGCCTGCGCCTGCCACAATCATCAGCGGACCATTTATATGCTGCACCGCTTTTTGCTGTGGCTCGTTCAACCCGCTTAAGTAATCCTCCATAACAGCAAATTTACATTTTACAGCCGGGATAATTCCTTGTTTGAAATGGAGTCTTTATTAAAGCGTCCTGAAAAAAATTAAAACAAAATTGTATTGCCGGTTATAATTTATTAATGAACTTTAATCTATTCTTTTGCCTGAACATTCATGCCCATATTTCTGCAAATCTTTTAATTAATTACCAACAACAAAACCCTTTTTTTCCGATTTAAAAATGAAGACAACGATCAGTATGGCAACCTGCAGATAGAAAAAACAGTACCGTGGGGTGTTTCGTTTACGCCTGATAATACTTTCTTTAATCAAAGAACCCTGTGGTCAACAAGATTCAGAAC
>JAHEZF010000033.1 GCA_023251215.1 Sphingobacteriales bacterium
ATACTCACTTCAGGTGCTTTTAAAGATTTTTACATACTTATCTGCTGTCATTTCAGTAACCTCATAATTTTTTGAGCATTTAATATTTAATGATATTATATTTGCAACTAAGTTTCAAAATATGTCTATACGGTTTTGTAAAAACTCAGGATTTACTTTAGTCAGAATTCTAATCTCTCTGGCATTATTTACCTCTGAAATATGTATAGCACAGGTTCCAACCGACAGTACTTCAAAAGACTCTTTATTACTGAAACAAATTGAAGAGCAGATGCAGAACAACAATCAACCCCCGCCCCGGCAAACCCATTCTGCAATTTCAACCAACCCGGATATTGGCGTGATCGGGGATTTTCAAGGCTCATATATAAGTAATGGTAAAAAGAACTTTAATGCCTATCTGAATGAAACAGAAGTATCGCTTCAGGCTGTAGTTGATCCTTATATCCGGGCAGATTTTTTTGCATCATTCAGCAGAGACCCTGAAACAGGGAAATATGGAGTAGAGATTGAAGAAGGGTATCTTACCACTCTTTCACTTCCCGCCCGTTTGCAGCTTAAAGTTGGAAAGTTCAAAGAAGCTGTCGGCAGGATCAATCCAACCCACTCACATGCACTTCCCTTTATTGATCTGCCCAATGCCTATGTCAATTATTTTGGAGATGAAGGCTTAAATGACGAAGGCGCCTCATTAAGCTGGCTGATGCCCAATAAAAAATTTTACCAGGAGTTAATATTCCAGGCTACTTCGGGATCATCAGAGTCACCAAGTTTTTCCCGTGGCGAAACTAACCGGTTCATTTATCTCGGCCACCTGAAGAATTCTTTTACCCTTAGTGATAACGCTACACTTGAACTAGGATTAACGGGCATCTCGGGGCCGAATGATTCTTCACGGGTTACTAATATTGCTGCTGCCGACCTTACTTATAAATGGAAACCGGTTAAAATGAACACCTACCGGTCATTTACCTGGCAGAGTGAATTTTATTTTAGTAAAGCAAAATATCCCGTAACAGCATCCAAAAATTCATTCGGGCTGTACTCCTTTATTCAATACCAGTTGGCAAAGCGTTGGTTTCTGACGGGACGATATGATTATGGGCAAAAACCTTTTGACAAAACCATTGTTGAAGAGGCTTACTCTCTTACTGCAGGGTGGTATGCTACCGAATTCTCGAAAATTGAATTCGAAACAAAGACAACCGATGATAACGTTCAGAAAAGATATTACCAGGCCTGGTTGCGCTGGATCTTTGTGATCGGTACACATGGGGCTCATCAATATTAAGGGATTTATTTAATAACATTACAAATCATGAGAAAAGGAATTATTTTATCAGTCTTTGTGTTTTGCAGTTTTTTACTGGCAAAAGCGGGTACTATTAAAGTAGTGACGACTACAACCGACCTGAAAAGCATTGCTGAACTGATCGGAGGCAATAAGGTTTCGGTTTCATCTATCGCAACAGGCTACCAGAATCCTCACTTTGTTGATCCGAAGCCGAGTTACATCATCGGTTTATCCAATGCTGACCTGTTTGTTACAGTAGGTCTTGACCTTGAAACCGGCTGGTCGCCCCAATTGCTTTCCAGTTCAAGAAATTCAAAAATTCAAAAAGGTTCACCTGGATATGTTGACGCTTCAGCCGGAGTTACATTATACCAGGTTCCGTCTTCTCTTAACAGGGGCGAGGGAGACATTCATATTTACGGTAATCCTCATTACTGGCTCGATCCGTTGAACGGGAAAGTAATTGCGAAAAATATTGCTAATGGGTTGGAAAGAATTGACCCATCAAATAAATCAACTTATGAAGCAAACCTGCAATCGTTCTTCAGTAAGATAGATGCAAAGATGCAGGAATGGCAAAGCAAAATGGCTCCCTTTAAAGGGACAAAGATCATTGCTTACCATAATGAGTGGGTTTATTTTGAAACAAGGTTTGGTTTGCAGGTCGTTGACTTTATGGAGCCCAAACCGGGTATTCCTCCTTCTCCATCGCAGTTAGTAAAGGTGATCAAAGAAGTTAAGGCAAACAATATAAAAGTAATAATTTCATCACCCTATTTTACAGCATCATCATCAGATGTGGTGTCAAAACAAACCGGAGCCAAAGAACTGACACTCGCTACATCTGTTGCGGCATTTGATTCCATTAAAAATTATTTTGACTTATTTGACTACGACATCAACCAGCTTATAGCGTCACTAAAATAATATGATGAACCTTTATAATTAATATTGTAAAAAGCCATCTATATGTTTGAAATGTTCCAATTGCCGTTCATGGTACAAGCTTTTACCGCAGCTGTTATTACCGGCATCCTGTTATCCTATCTTGGTGTTCATGTTGTAGGCAGGGGAATTGTTTTTGTTGATCTTGCCCTCGGGCAAATATCTTCACTGGGTGTTGCTTTTGCTGCTTTCATCGGAGCAGGTATGACTTCCATACCACTTATTTTTACGCTGGTTGGAGCTTTACTCATGTCATTCATCAATATCCGTGATAAGCGGTTGAAACAGGAAGCCATCATTGGTATTTTATATGCTTTTGCATCCGCCCTTACGGTACTGCTCATCTCCAAAACTCCGCATGGTGATTCCGATATCCAGGAAGTGCTGTTCGGGAATATTTTATCTGTGAGCCTGGAAAAAATAACTTCCCTTGGTATCGTGTTCGGTTCAATCGCTTTGCTGCAGTTGATTTTTTTCAAAAAATTCTTTGGGTTAACAAAATCATTTGAGAACGGCGAAAACCACCTGATTGGAATATTTAATATCTGGAACTTCCTGTTTTATATTTCTATCGGCCTGGCCATTGTATATGCGGTAAAGATCAATGGAGTGATCCCCGTTTTTTCTTATTTGATCATCCCTGCTGTATGTGCTATTATGTTTACAAAAAACAATATGCTTGTTTTTGTTATTTCATTTATATTGAGCATACTCGCCAGTTTTTTCGGATTGTATTTTTCATTTCACTACGACTTTCCTGCCGGATCATCCATAGTAGCGATATTGGGGGGTATTTTCATACTGGCCTCAGTCTATAAGATCATAATCTCGATAGTTGTCAAAAAACATTCATGAGGTTTTCGTTTTATGATCAGCCTTTTATTACCGCCCCGTGCTAATCTTTTCCTGGTATTGGCCAACCTGATCTTCAAACTGTACGATAAGTATAAGGTGTGTTTCACATCAGGATCACCCAGAGCACCGGGACGCAGGAACCCGAATGGAACGATTTAGAAGGAACCTGGGGTCAATTTTTTATAAATAACTTGTTATCCTGCTAAAATGAAAAAAAAGATACGTAGTTTTATTGGAATGTACCGGTGCAAAACTTTAATATCTTTATGTATGGCTACAGCTATAATTGCATGGTCCTGCACCAAAAGTAGCAGCGATCAGTATAGCGGGGGCGATGGAATGCATGTAAGTAATTTCAGCGATACTACCACTCCGGTAGTGGAAATATATACTCCAACTGAGAACCAGGTATTCAGCAGCGGCGATACCATAAAAATTGATGGGAAAGTAACTGATAACGGCTTATACCGCGGAAGCATCCGGATCACTAATGATGCTAATGGGGCGGTTGTAAAAGAACAATTATACGAGATTCATGGTTATCAGTTATATAATTTTCATCTTGAACAAAGAGTAATAGTAAATGTTTCGAGCAATTATACAATCACCGTCCAATATGAAGATCACGGATTGAATAATGGGGTTAAATCAGTTAAAGTAGTAATCAATCCATGACGGTTACAATTTATTAATGATTTTCAGAACTGTTTGCCAGCTGCCACCGTTATACACATCTTTTAATCCTTTTTCTTTCATAATTCTCGTGGCAGTAGCGCTGTGCATGCCCGATGCACAGCAGAAAACAACCGGTTTTTTTATTTGTTTTATTCTTTCTGCATTAGCGGCAATCCTGTCTATTGGAATATTAATGGAGTTGGGAACTTTTCCCTGGTCAAATTCATAGGCTGTTCTTACATCTATTATGACAGCATCATGTTGCAATGCTTCTTTTACTTTGCTGTTGCCAAATCCGAATAATAAAAGTAAGTTCATAGTTATGCGACGCTGATTTTATTTTTTCTTTCGCCGATCTGCTGGCGCCACATCGCAAAATACAATCCTTTTTCTTCCAGCAACGAATCATGTGTGCCGGTTTCCACTACATCACCTTTTTCCAGAACATAGATCCTGTCGGCATGCATGATGGTAGAGAGACGATGCGCAATGAGAATCGTTATCTGCTGTCCCTCATTGGAAATATCCCGGATGGTATCAGTGATCTCTTCTTCTGTCAATGAATCAAGCGCAGAAGTAGCTTCATCAAATAACAATAGTTTGGGATTGCGAAGCAAGGCTCTTGCAATAGACAGTCGCTGCTTTTCACCGCCGGATAATTTCAAACCGCCTTCACCGATAGCCGTATCTAATCCTTTTTCAGCCCTTTCTAATAAATTCTGGCAAGCAGCTTTGTTGAGGGCACTCATCACTTCATCATCGGAAGCAGATGGATTTACAAATAAGAGGTTCTCTTTGATAGTGCCACTGAAAAGATTGGTGTCTTGTGTAACAAAGCCTATCTGGTTGCGAAGATCATCGAACCGTAATTCTGTTTCATCTAAATTATTATAAAGGATTTTACCTTCCTGCGGACGATACAATCCTACCAGTAATTTCATTAACGTGGATTTGCCACTGCCGCTGGGGCCGACAAAGGCAATTGTTTCTCCGACCCGCACATCAAAACTTATATTATTGATTGCCTTTTGCGATGCTGTCTGGTGCTGGAATGCAACATTTTTAAAAGATAATGTTCTAATATTTCCCAGTGGCCGGGGATGAACAGGTTCCAGTTCCGGTTTTTTTTGCATCAGGGTATGAAAATTATTCAGAGATGCTTCTGCCTCCCTGTAAGAAAGAAGGATGTTGCCAATCTCCTGCAAAGGCCCGAATACAAAAAACGAAAATATCTGCATGGTCACCAGCTGGCCCGCATCCATTTTATCTTTAAAGATCAGCCACATCAGAATAAAAAGTATTACCTGCCTCAAAGTATTGACGAAAGTGCCCTGAATAAAACTAATACTGCGGATACGTTTTACTTTCGTTAATTCCAGTCCCAGTATCTTATAAGTATTTTTATTAAGCCGCTCCACTTCCTGCCGGGTAAGCCCCAGGCTTTTTACCAGTTCAATATTACGGAGCGATTCGGTGGTAGAGCCTGCAAGCGCCGTTGTTTGTCCGACAATATTTTTTTGAATGATCTTTATCTTTTTACTCAGGATATTTGTAAAAAATGTGAGTAAAAATATGCCAACAAGATAAGCGATAGGAATGCTCCAGTGAATGAAAATAGCAGCATAGATAAATACAAACAATACCCCAACTAATACACCAAAAAGAATATTGATGAAGTTGATCATAAATTTTTCCACATCAGCCCGCACTTTGGTTAATACAGAAAGTGTTTCGCCGCTGCGCTGATCTTCAAATTGCTGGTAAGGTAATTTCATGGCATGTTGCAACCCATCGGTAAAAACCTTAGCTCCGAATTTTTGAATGACCACATTGAGAAAATAATCCTGGAAATTTTTTGAAATGCGGCTGATCATGGCTACTGAGATAGAACAGGTAACGATGAACCAGACACCAGGTTGCTTCCAGGAAAAAGAATTAAAAAAACGGTACCAGCCAAATTCCCTGGACGCATGAGCTTTGGCATTGGAAAGATTGATCAGTTTACCAAAAAGGATGGGATCAATCAATGAAAAACCAATATTGACAGCCGCCAGTGTAAGTACAAGGGCTACCAGCCATTTATGAGGTTTGAGGTAATGCAACAATATTTTCATAAAAGCAATTGATAATTTATTCTTCCTGCTATACAAAAATCATGGCAATGATAAAAACCGGAAAAGATGACATTAGTTTTTTGTCAGATTTAATCACCGAATATACGAATCTCTGTGTGTTCCATCCGGCAAACTGTCATGCAAAAACACCTGGGGCCAGGTAATATATCCTTTTACTATGCCACAGACGACAGCATGTGCCAGCAGGTTATCAGCAATATATTGAACCGGAGTTTGCATCTTTATAAGTTTTTCAGCCCCGGTTCTGCTAATAGCATAGGCATAAGTATAATCATGAAAGCCTGCTTTTTTTATATGTTCCGAAAATTTTCTGGCATACATATTATTGATGATGGTTTGATCCCATTTCAATCTTCCCAGCTGGTGCTGGATGTGATAAATAAATTGTTTGAATAGTGTGTAAGGATTGGCAGATCCGTTTTTTGCCCAGCCCCACATCAGCAATTCGCAGTCACCCGGAATTTCATTTATAATTGCCGGTATCTGCTTTACACTTTTTTCATAAGGAAGAGCATCATCTTCAAAAATGAGAATGCGTTGATAGTTTTTACTCAGCATATCTTCATAGATCATTCTGTGGCTCCATGAACAGGCTATTTCTCCATGCTTCATGGTTTTGCCAAAGCGATGATGTTTCCGGGTCAATTCTTCACTGAAGATTTTGTTCGCCGTTACTTCTTCAACTGTAAATTTATTTTTATCAGCGCCAAAAAAGAAAGAGTAGTTAAGACCGGCAAACCGTTTGGCAAACAGTTGTCTGCGGTTACCGGCAGATTCTATGCTGAGTACATATATTTTATCATAATACCCGTTCAGGTGCTGGAAATAGTCCTTCATAAACGAATCTTGAGGTAAAGATAAATATCGCTGCGTATCTTTTGTAAACTGGAGATTATCTTTATAAAATGGAAAAACCGCTTGTATCCGTTGTATTATGTTGTTATAATGGGGCCAGGTTCTTGGGCGGACAGATTGATTCTATTCTAAACCAGTCATACCAACCATTGGAATTAATTATTTCAGATGATGGTTCTGATGATGGTACCCGGAGCTTATTAAAACAATATGAAATGAACCCTGCCGTTAAAATCTTTTACCGGGGAAAAAACGCCGGGTTGAATCAGAATTTTGCTTTTGCAGCCCAACAGGCAAAGGGCGAATTGATCGCCTTTTCAGACCAGGATGATGTTTGGGGAAAAAACAAAATTGAATTATTGGTAGGAGCAATTGGAACCGGTCCGCTTGTTTACAGTAATTCATTATTGATGGATGAGGAGGGCAGGAGCATGGATAAAAAATTAACTGATTTAAAAAAAATGTATTCAGGAGATGACAGCCGCGGTTATATTTTGTCTAGTTGTGTATGGGGGCATAGTATGCTGGTAACAAGAGATCTGCTGCAAAGATGTTCGCCGAAGTTTTCTGAAATTCAATATGACATCTGGCTGGCATTCCAGGCATTTCTGAATGGAGGTATCAAATATTCAGACAAGGTGCTGACTCATTACCGGCAACACACTGCTTCTGCAAGCAAATCGCTGCCACAAAAACAGCCAACACGAAAAAGAACAGAACGATATCATGATTATAAGAAAAAGCTGGAATGGATAGAATTGATGCAACAAAATGAGCGGCCTGCTTTTCAGCCTTTTTATCAGGAACTCCTGAAACTTTATTCGCAGAAGGAACATCGCAGGTATGTATTTCCACTTGTAAGGTTTATGTTACAATACCGAAAAGAAATATTCATGTTCTCCAGAAAAAGTTTTGCCAGCCAGTTAGTAGAGATATTGAAACAGGGCAGGGGAGAAAGACCATAACTTATTTCTTTTTGAAATAAAAAGCAGCGGTATCGCCATAATTTTTTGCATTGGCATCCGCCAGGATTTTTCTGTATTCTTTTATCTGGGCATCGGTGAATATGCTTTTTTTGCGGTTCACCATCCGGCTGTTGGGTGCATATAGCGAAATACCCTTTTGGTACTGTTCGCTGCACCAGATAAGATAGTCCCCGGCGTCATATTCAAGTTTTGTCAATTCAAAACCTGCCTGTTCACCCAGTAACCGCATCCCTTTTTCAGAAGGAATAAAAATATGCCTGGGCGCATCAAGACCTGCCCAGTATTCCCGGTATTTGTTCCATCCATAATTACCCATTATCGGTATTCTCACCAGCAAATATTTATTCTCATTCAGTAAAGAGTGAGCTTTTAGTAATGCTTTCATCGGATCAAACATGTGTTCCAGTGAATGATGCATCATTATTGTGTCGAATTTTCCTTGCATTTCAGCGATCTCTTTTTTCATGATCTTCACTACACCATAATCATGTTCATTATTAATAAAGGGGTCAATGCCGCTCAGATTGGTAAAACCCATCTTATAAAGTTTTGTCAACAGGCTGCCATTTCCACAGCCTACATCTAATATGGCATCGTTTAGCCGGGCTTTTGTATTTATCATCCATGTGTAAAACTCGGGCAGTTTATAACCAATAGATAGCAAATAGCCAACCAATTTTTTTTTGCCGTATAATAAATACTCAGTTTTTGCAATACGTAAATAGCCCGGTTTTTTCAAATTTTTCATCTCAAGTTTAAATGAGTAGTAATCTTCATTTGGATAATAGCGGGAAAAATCCTGAGGCGGAACCAGCAATTGCATGGAACCACAGGAGCCGCAAAGCTGGTAAGTGAATTCATCACCAAGGCCTAATTGCAATTCTTTTAGTTGGATCAAACTATTATTGCTCTCATTGTGACAAATGATACAGGATGCTGACACGATGCTGTATTTGATGAATGAATAAAGTATAACTGTCTTAATATCTTTTGCCGGGTAAACTTTTGATCATGCAGCCCAACCTTCACGGTCAAGACTTCTGTATTGAATGGCTTCTGCCAGATGTTCAGGTTTTATATCCGGGCTTAATGATAAGTCGGCAATAGTTCTTGATACTTTCAAAATGCGGTCATAAGCTCTTGCCGATAAATTCAGTTTTTCCATTGCTGCTTTCAAAAGATTAGAGCCAACCTGAGTAATGACGCAAATTTCTTTCAGCATCTTGCTGCTTATTTGTGCATTGCAATAAATGCCGGGATGATCTTTATATCTTTCTTCCTGGATTTCCCTTGCTTTAATAACCCGGTCACGGAAATAAGCAGAATTTTGCTGTGGCTTGCTGTTGGAAAGCTCACTGAATGCAACCGGCGTTACTTCTACATGCAGGTCGATCCTGTCGAGCAATGGGCCGGAAATTTTATTTAAATATTTTTGAACCGCACCGGGGGGACATGTACATTCTCTCTCCGGGTGATTATAAAATCCGCAGGGGCAGGGGTTCATCGCAGCAATCAGCATAAAGCTGGCCGGAAAGTCAACCGCCGCTTTTGCTCTTGAAATGGTCACTCTTCTTTCTTCCATCGGCTGCCGCATCACTTCCAGCACAGTTCTTTTAAATTCCGGCAATTCATCTAAAAACAAAACACCATTATGAGCCAATGATATTTCACCGGGTTGAGGAATACCGCCACCGCCCACCAACGCTACATCACTGATGGTATGATGAGGAGAACGAAAAGGCCTTTTTGAGATCAACGTGGAATTTTCAGGAAGTTTTCCGGCTACAGAATGAATCTTGGTTGTTTCCAGGGCTTCCTGCAATGTCAGGGGGGGCAGAATGGTGGGTAATCGTTTTGCCAGCATGGTTTTTCCGGCGCCGGGTGGCCCGATTAGAATGGCATTGTGTCCGCCTGCTGCAGCTATTTCCAAAGCTCTCTTGATGTTTTCCTGTCCCTTTACATCTGCAAAGTCAATGTCAAAATCACTTTGCGAATGTAAAAATTCTTCCCTTGTATTTACGACTACAGGTTGTAATCCTTTTTCTTCATTTTCAAAAAAATCAATTACTTCTTTTATATGGCTTATGCCATACACCTTGATGTTGTTCACCATTCCTGCTTCCCTGGAATTCACTTTTGGTACTATCAATCCTTTAAATCCTTCTTTTCTTGCCTGGATGGCAATGGGCAATGCTCCTTTAATGGAACGGATCTCTCCATCAAGACTCAATTCGCCCATGATGACATAGTTGCTGAGAGCCTCTTTGTTTTCCAGTTGTTCTGATGCGCCAAGAATACCCAATGCAATAGGAAGATCAAAAGGTGTTCCGCTTTTTTTTATATCGGCCGGGGCCAGATTCACCACCACTTTAGTTCTCGGTACCTGGTAACCGATGGTCTTGAAGGTGCTTTCTATTCTTTGCAAACTTTCTTTCACTGCATTATCCGGAAGGCCAACGATCATAGTATCCTTGCCCGATGAAGGGAGCCAGTTCACTTCAATGGTGATGGAAATGGCTTCTACGCCATACACAGCGCTGCCGAAAGTTTTTACCAGCATGGGCAGTAAAAGTAAAGCAAAAGATATTTATTGCCGGCATAATTGCCGTTCATTGTCCGAACTATCCAGTTTAAACCTGAAGAATTGCTGGCCGTAATAAAAAATGTTATAATTGATGGTACTGTTCTCTTCGAAATCAAACGTCAGAACATTGCCAGATAATGACCATTTTCCCGGATAGCTTTTGTCGTCCACAGTCATGGTCATTGTTTTATCATTTCTGAATTCAAAAAATTTATTTACACCTTCACGCCATTTACCTTTTATAAAATCAGCCGTTACATCCGGTTTTTGGGCAGGAGGTGGAAAATTATTGCCGTATCTCGCAACTAATTCCCGGTATAAAGTGTTGATCTTTCCGGAGTCCTGGTTCTGCAATTCATTGATCTGGGGCAGGTAGATGCTGTCTGTTTCTTCAGATTTTATTTTTTTTGATTTTTCTGATAAAGAATTGTCATTTTCAATTTTAAAGGCTGCTTCAAAATATTCCTGGAGAGTTTTTTTAATATCTTTTGACCGGTCAAGAAAGCGGTTAATGAAAAGTCCCATATCCTCATCCATGTCTTGCTTTTTTTGCAACAGTTCATAATCGCTTACTTGTTTATCAATAGCTTTTGACATGGCATCTATGATCTCTTTATCTTTCTTTCTACAGAAGGCGCCATAAAAATCGTCCAGGAAAAAATCATTGCTTTTTAAAATAGTTTTCCAGACACCGGTAGTGGCTTCTTTTCTTTTATTGAACTCTTCTTTCTTACCACCTTTATC
>JAHEZF010000226.1 GCA_023251215.1 Sphingobacteriales bacterium
AAAAAGAGCCGGAAATTTTTGCAGTAGCTAATTCAGTGCTTGAAAAGGCACCCAACATTTCCTGCATCGCAGTATGTTCTGACTCTAACGGACCGGTATAGGTAGTACCGCTATAAGTAAATGAACCCTTAGGCTCCACTGCTTCATGTAAAGGTGTAATACTTGTAACAACACTATTGTCGTAAGTAATATTTTGTGCATAGTGATGACCGCCAAATTGCAACATCCATTTGCCAGTTGTACTGGGTGTTCCTAAAAATGCAATTATATAGTTGCCCGAAGAATAACCAGAAGCTGTTTGTCCTAAGTAATCATCGGCTGCCATTATTTGAGAAAATTCATTATAGCCTTCCCCGGTAGTAGTTCCGAATGCGGCCTGGGCTAATGCTTTTGCAGCGGCCAATTGTGTACTGGAAAGACTGCTGAACAACAATCCATTTCTGCATGAAAGGGCACATGGAAGATTTGACCATCTCTTTGCATTCGTTAGGTTTAGCGCCAATATTACACTTGATTGCTGTGTTGAACTAAGTGTTGCCAAAAACTCATTTGCCAAACAAACAATTTTTGCTACACCGGAAAGTGAACTGCATGAAGATGTAGTAGAAGCAGCATTTACCGTTAAAGATAAATTGCATGACTGACCTCCAAATGAAATTGCAAATGACGCAGTGCCCGATGATGACGGTGTTCCTGAAATATTGTATGTAAGATTACCGGCGCCGCTTGCTAAAGTGCCTGCTGCTAATGTGGCTGTTAATCCTGTAACGCCAGTTGATGAAATTGCAGAGCCTGCCGAATAAGTGGCGCCATTTCCACCAGTATATGGAACTGTAGCAGTTCCGGTATAAGCAACACTTATTGTTGCCGTCGCTGAAAAAGTAGCAGAAGAGCAAGTTAATGCCGAGATAGAAGCATTGGTTGTTCCTGTGCCGCTATCCTCTTTTTTACAGGCAATAAAAATTGCTGTGGTTAATAAGCCGGCCATAAAGAGCATCAAAAGTTTTTGTTTCATTTTAATTGATTTAAGTTTCATTAATATCAGGATATAGGATGGCAGCACCCGGCAATCAGAAATGATTATCCATACTACTCTATAATCGCTGACTGGAATCATTGATACAAAACTCTGCCTAAGGTTTAGAGTAAAAAGGCTAATTGTGGTAAACAACCCGGATTTTGGGGTGAATGTATATGAGGAAATTAAAAGTAAATTTTTTGCCAGATAAGTGTTAGCTGCCCCTATGTAATATTGCTTTCAAATTGTCTTCATAGTTTTTGCCAACAGGTATTTCCTCGCCTGCGATAGTGATTATTTTTTGTTTTAGGGATTCAATACGGCTTACGGGAATAATATAAGACCTGTGCACACGTATAAACTCTTTATCCGAAAATTTTTCCATCAGCGCTTTCATGGTGAGGCGAACTACAACCGGGGATTGATTTTGCAAATGGATTTTTAAATAATTATCCAACCCTTCAATAAACAAAATATCGGCGAGCACTATCTTAACAATGCCATAGTCAACCTTCAGTAATAAAAACTTCGATTGCCCGGCCACTGTAGCGTTATGAACCATGTTATACATTTCATTTGCTTTTGAAACCGCTTTTTCAAAACGGATGAATGTAAAAGGCTTCAATAAATAATCAATGGCGTCAAGGTCATAACTTTCCAATGCATACTCACTGTAAGAAGTGGTAAATATCAGCATGGGTTTATAAGGCAGCGTATTGTAAAATTCGATGCCTGACATGGCAGGCATGTTAATATCCAGGAACAGAAGATCAATCTGATTTTTCCCTATATACTGCAATGCCGCACCGGTTTTTGAAAACGATTTTTCGAATTGAATAAACTCAAATCTTTTACAAAATGTTTCAATCAATTCAAGCGCCAAAGGTTCATCATCTACGGCAATTGCTTTTATCATATTAATGTAAGTGTGAGTGTAACAGAAAATGTTTCTTTATTGTCGCTTATTTCCAAAAAATGTTTTCCAGGATAAAGATGTTTTAACCTTTCACTGGTGTTGCTCATTCCGATGCCGGTAGATTCTAAATGAGCGGAACGCTGTACCTTTTTATTGAAAACATAAAATCTTATACCCTCATCTGTAATTTGAAGAACTATTTTCACGGTACAATCATCCACATCGGGGTTAACACCATATTTAAAGGCATTTTCAATATAAGTAATCAATATTAAAGGGACAATCTCTTTATTTCCCGGTTCACCCGAACTCTCAAATCGGATTTCAGCTGTATTGCCAAGCCTGGCTTTTTGCAGTTCAATATAATTTTTTATGTAGTCAATTTCTTTTTGTAAAGAGATCTTATAACTATTGGCATCTTTAATTACATAGCGCATCAGGCCTGATAGATTTATAATCGCTTCTGAAGCTCTATCGTCTTTTTTAACTGATAACGTATAAATGCTATTCAGCGTATTGAATAAAAAGTGCGGGTTTATCTGCGACTTCAATGACGACAGCTCTGCTTTCAGTTTCTCTTCTTTTAATTGCGACAAATGCTCTCTTGTTCTTAAAAGAAAGGAAAAGAAAATTGCAGTAAAGAACAGGAAAAGATGGCGGCGGAATTCATCAAACACAAAGGTTGCTATCGGCGGCGGCCCTGATGGAGGCAGAAAAATCACTTTACTTTTTTCTATAATAACCGGTGGAATATCACGACTGATACCAGGCACATACCTACCCACCAGGAAAGGGAGCGTAAACGCCAAAGACAAGAAAACAACTACGCATAAGATATACTGAATATATTTTCGTCTGAAGAAAAGTTTAGGAAGGAGGATATAGTAATTGAGATAAAAAAAACATAGTAACACAAAGTTTGCAGTCGTGTCCTGTACAAATATTTTTGTTAAAGCAAAAGAAGATTCACCGGGTGGCCTCACAAATGCAAGGGTGGGCACTATTAAAAAAAGTGAAACAAAAAAAATATGAGTGAGTAAATCCTTTGCTTTAGACATATTGAGCAATTTCCTTTTTTACCTGTAAAGGTCGCTCTTCTTATTTATGCCTGCATCAATGCTGGGGTAAAATGCTTTATTATTGGGGTAAAGGCTGTTTGCTAATTTATTTGTGTTGCGGGATAAAGATTTTTTTGTTGAGATGCACTAATATTACTCTTCGATATTTACTCATGCTCCATTACCATAATGGCGGCAATGGTTTCAATACCTTCCCATAAAAATTTCAATTGTACATTTTCATTTTCCGCATGCTGGTTGTTATCATAATTTACAACAGGCACGGTGATCAGTTTTGCATTTAATGTTTTTTCAAAAAGGTAAAGCGGTAAACTTCCGCCTGCGGATGGAAGCAATACAACAGGATATTCAACCGTTGCCTGAACAGCGTTTATCAAACTCTGCACTATGGGAATGTCAAATGAAGTTCGTTGTGCAGGATAGCCTGCGCTATGTGTTATCTTAATGAGCTTAGCATATTTCAGTCTTTCTTCATCGGTGGGTTCATGGTCAATAACATGAAAACTGTTTTTCTCAATATGCTTTACCACTTTCTCAATTTGTTTTTCCACTGTATTACCTAATACTAATCGCAGGTCAAGTGTTGCTTCAGCTTTTGTGGGAATAATATTTGCCGCCAGGTCACCAACATCAGCGCTTCTGATACCATTTATATTTAGTGTAGGCAGATGCAATAGTTCAAGAAATGATCTGCCGCCGCCTTCCGGTTCAGCTATGCCTAATTCTTTTTTTAAAGTTTCTTCAATGTTTGGAATTTTTTCCTGTGCTTCTTTTTCACT
>JAHEZF010000034.1 GCA_023251215.1 Sphingobacteriales bacterium
GTGAAAGCGCCGATGGGAGTTTTTTCAACCCTGGGTAATCATGATTATGGAGATTATGTGCATTGGAACAGCCCCGAAGAGAAAAAAGCCAATCTTGAAAAATTAAAAAAGGTTCATGCGGCTTTGGGCTGGCGGTTGCTGATGAATGAACATATTGTTTTGGAAAAAGAGAATGATAAGATCGCTGTTATTGGTATTGAGAACTGGAGTGCAAAAGCCCGGTTTACCAAATATGGCGACCTGAAGAAGGCTTATGCAGGGGCTGAATCATACCCGTTCAAAATTCTAATGAGTCATGACCCGTCACACTGGAAGGCTGAAGTTTGTCCATCATACCCTGATATTGACCTTATGCTGGCCGGGCATACTCATGGGCTGCAGTTTGGCGTGGAAATAGCCGGTTTTAAATGGAGTCCTGTTCAATATATTTATACGGAATGGGCGGGATTGTACGAACAAGAGACAGCAGTTGGACAAAAGGGTTCTCAAAAGCTCTATGTAAACAGGGGATATGGCTTTATTGGTTACCCGGGCAGGGTAGGCATTCTGCCTGAGATCACTGTTTTAGAACTGGTTTGATGAAATTCATAACTTGCTTTCAATATTTTACAAGCCGGTTCGTTTTAAAACAGAACAAACAGAGTATTAAACCTTTTTTTAACCTTTTAGTCTTAAAACCGATTCTGAACCATCCATATCCATGAAGCCAGAATACAACTGCCCGATGCTCAAAAAATGGTCTATACTATCGGCTTTTTTGGTAGCGGGTGTTGCCACCTATTCACAAGGCAGCTCCGTTGATTCTGTTATTGTACCCTCCAAACAAGTTACCATTGATACCACGCTGGATTATGAAAGCCTGTTCCAGGATTTTGATGCTTTTATGGATTCTATATTGTCTCCCCACAGTTACTTCATGGGCAGTTTATCAGCAGGGAAAGGTTATTATAATTTTGAAAGAAAAGGCAGTTCATTGATCGAAACTTCGCAGAAACTGACCTATTCACCTGCATTGAGCTATTATCATAAAGGGGGATTCGGTTTTACGACAACCGGTTATATTGTAAATGATGAAACCAACCTCAATTTCTACCAGTTCTCACTCAGTCCTTCATTTGATTATTTAGAGAACAGAAATTTTGCAACCGGGGTTTCTTATACAAAATTTTTTACCAAAGATTCCTTGTCATTTTATACTTCTCCATTGCAAAATGAATTATATGCTTACTTCACTTACCGGAAAACATGGGTGAGGCCAACTTTATCGCTGAGCTATGGTTGGGGGAGCCGTTCTGACTATGTACGAAGGGAAGATTTGATTCAATCTTTGCGTTTACGTCCAAGAGGCTATACTTATATTAATACCAAAGAATCTGTAAGTGACTTCTCAGTAATAGCATCTGTTCGTCATGATTTTTACTGGCTTGACGTCTTTACATACAATGATCACATACGGTTTACACCGCAGGTTGCATTTACCAGCGGCACGCAGAAATTTGGGTTTAATCAGTCATCCAGCACTTATGGCACAGTGATAAGAAATGGTACCAATGTACTCTATAGTACAGAAAATGTTTTTCTTGATGACCACCTGAACTTTCAGCCTCTATCTCTTACCTTATACCTTCGCAGTGAATATTTCATTGGAAAATTCTTTATTCAGCCGCAACTCGCCCTGGATTATTATTTCCCTTCTTCCAGCCGTAATTTCAGTTCGCTGTTCTCCATTACTGCGGGCCTAATATTCTGATCCCAATAGCTATCGGGACTGAAAACCTTCACATACCGGAGACAATAGTTCAGTAACCTATTAAGTTGTTGATACTACCAATTTCTGTTTCCCGTTAATGAAATTTAACAGGAAAGGTGGGTTACTGGCATTATACTTGGTTTTTTTTCTGAATAAAAAAAATAATTATGAAAATAAAACTCCTTCCCCTTTTTGCAGCAATACTGCTGACACAAACCGTAATTGCACAATTTCATATTGGCATAAAAGGCGGCGCCAACATCATAAAAATACAGGGCCGTTCTTTTAAGGATGAATTCAAATATGGGTATCATCTTGGTGGATTTATGGAACTTGGCCTGGGTAAAAACTGGAGTTTGAACCCTGAAGTATTATTCAACCAGGTTAACACCACACTTGATAGTAATTTCAGGCACATTTATCAGAATGTATTTAATCCGGCTTATCAAAGCAGCGTAAAGCTCTATTATTTGTCGATTCCTCTTATTTTGAATCATAAATTGATTGGCCCCTTATCAATGCAGGTTGGTCCCCAGTTTGGTATCCTGCTGGATAAGAAAAAAACTTTATTGCAAAATGGTGGCAATGCTTTTAAAGGCGGTGATTTTTCCATGCTGGCCGGAGCACAGATTAAATTAAGCGCTTTACGGATTACCGGCCGTTATGTAATTGGCCTGAAAAATATTAATGATATAGATAACCAGGATCAATGGAAAAGCCAGGGTTTCCAAATATCTCTTGGATTTGCCCTGTAAAATTTGATACCTGATGAATATAGTCCCCTGCCTTGCGGGGGATTTTTTTATGTAAACCCTTACTCTACAACGGGTATTCCTGTATTCTTATAACTGGCAGGCACGAATCTTGACAACTATCCTTTCCCTTTGTACTTTTATCTTTTCAGCATCTTGCCGGTGGCGGGATGACAGGTTGTCTAAATGAAGAAGTGATTATGAATTTTGAAAATTATTTTTTGCGTCCCGAAGAGGAAATGGATTTTTTACCGATCATACCGCTGAACGAAAGCGATCAGGAAGACCTTGATGGTATTGAGGTTCCGGGTTCGATTCCCCTGTTACCCTTAAGAAATACTGTGCTTTTTCCCGGCGTGGTATTACCGATCACCGTGGGCCGGGACAAAAGTATTAAAGCGGTAAACGATGCTTACAAAACTGACAAATTGATCGGGGTAGTGGCACAAAAAGACAGTAATGTTGAAGATCCCGGAATAAAAGATTTGGAACAAATTGGAACCGTGGCCAAAATCGTGAAGCTGATCAAAATGCCGGATGGCGGCACTACTATAATCATACAGGGGAAAAGCCGTTTCTTCATCGAATCTGTCTTTGAAGAAGATCCTTATTTCAAAGCAAAAATTAAAAAGCTCGAAGAAGAAGAATCGCCAAAGGATGGAGATTTCGATGCATATATTGCTACTATTAAAGACCTGGCTACAGACATTGTCCATCTTTCGCCCAACATACCTACGGAAGCATCCATCATTCTCCGCAATATTGAAAACCCTTCTTTTCTCATTCACTTTGTTTCCAGTAATCTGAATACAGACATAAGGGACAAACAACAGTTATTGGAGCTAAACCAGATCCGTCAACGTGCCGATATGCTGATGAAACTGCTTCAGAAGGAATTACAGTTTGCCGAATTGAAGAACAAAGTGACCACAAAAACAAGAACCGAACTTGACAAACAGCAACGGGAATATTTTCTGCAGCAGCAAATGAAAAGCATTAAAGAAGAATTGGGAGGCGACAGTAATATACAGGAGATAAAGGAAATGCAGAAAAAGGCCGAAGCTAAAAAGTGGCCGCTTGCTGCAAAGGAAACATTTAAAAAAGGAGTGGAAAAACTGGAAAGAATGCATCCCAGTACTCCTGATTTTTCTGTGCTGTATAATCATCTTGACCTGATGCTTGAGCTGCCCTGGGAAAGTTATACAGAAGATCATTACGATCTTAAAAAAGCAAAGAAGACCCTTGATAATGATCATTATGGTATGCACAAGATCAAAGAAAGGATACTGGAATATTTAGCTGTGTTGAAATTAAAGGGTGATATGAAGAGTCCTATTCTTTGTTTTGTTGGCCCTCCCGGAATCGGGAAAACATCGCTGGGGCGCAGCATAGCCAATGCCATCGGCAGAAAATATGTTCGCTTAAGTTTAGGTGGCTTACATGATGAAAGTGAAATTCGGGGACATAGAAAAACATATATCGGCGCCATGCCCGGCCGCATTTTACAATCCATCCGAAAAGTAAAATCATCAAACCCGGTAATGATACTTGATGAAGTTGATAAAGTAGGAAATGATTTCCGCGGCGACCCTTCTTCCGCCTTGCTGGAGGTCTTGGACCCCGAACAAAATCATACTTTTTACGATAACTATCTTGAATTGGAATATGACCTGAGTAAAGTATTGTTCATTGCAACAGCCAATAACGTACAGAATATTCAGCCGGCATTGAAAGACCGTTTGGAAATAATTGATCTCAGCGGCTATGCGGTGGAAGAAAAAATTGAAATAGCCAAACGCCATTTATTGCCAAAGCAGAAAGATCTTCATGGATTAAAGAGCAGCAATTTTAAAGTCAGCAATAAAGTTTTAGAAAAAATCATCCAGGACTATACAAGGGAAAGCGGTGTACGGGAACTGGATCGTCAGTTAGCTTCCATTATGCGGTACCAGGCAAGACAATTAGTTTTGAAAGGAAAACTGAAAGCAACAGTTTTAGCCGAAGACATAGAAAAGATCATTGGCAAACCAAAATACAGCAATGAGATTTATAAAACCGCAAATATGGCCGGTGTGGCTATTGGATTGGCATGGACCTATGTGGGAGGTGAAATTCTTTTTATTGAAACCAGCCTGAGTGATGGTAAAGGGGAATTAAAATTAACGGGTAACCTGGGCAACGTAATGAAGGAAAGTGCCAGTACAGCGTTAACTTACCTGCAATCAAATGCCATGAAATATAATTTAGACCCTAAGCTGTTTGAGAAAAAAAATATTCATATACATGTACCGGAAGGCGCTGTGCCCAAAGATGGCCCGAGTGCAGGTATTACGATGATGACTTCCATAGCTTCAGCAATGACAGGCAAAAAAGTAAAACCATTCCTGGCTATGACCGGTGAGATCACTTTACGGGGACAAATATTACCGGTGGGTGGCATAAAAGAAAAGGTATTAGCCGCTAAACGGGCTGGCCTGAAAGAAATAATTCTCTGCTCACAAAATGAAAAAGATGTGCTGGAGATCGAATCTGACTTCATAAAAGGGACTAAGTTTCATTATGTGAAAACCATGAACCAGGTACTTGAACTGGCTCTTGTAGATTAAATTCTGTTTCACGCAAAAGCTCAAAGTTTTCGCAAAGACGCAACGGCCTTCCGGCAGTGTTGGTCTTTGCGGCTTGCTCTCTGATCATTGCGCCTTTGCGTGAACATTCTCAAAACTCTATTCAACAAAAACTTATTTTCGCAACAGCTTGAAGTGTTCATTTATCATACTGCTGTTGTTCATCATAACCCATCTGGATGCACAAACTCTTGGCGGCAGTTCTGTTTTTAATTTTCTTAAACTACCCAATACCCCGCAATTGACAGGATTAGGTGGAATTAATATCTCTCAAACTTCCAACGATGTGGGTATGGCATTCAATAATCCCGCACTTTTAAAAGCGGGAATGCATACACAGATGAATGCTGTGTTCAATAGTTTTTACGCCGGCATCAAAGCTTATCATTTATCATTGGGTTACCATCATCAGAAATTGAATACCCATTTTTCCTGGGGATTGAATTATTTTGATTATGGAAATATCACGCAAACCGATGCAGCAGGAAATGTATTTGGCAAATTCAGACCGGTGGACTGGGTCATGCAGGTATCGGCTTCACGAAGCTACCTGGATAAATGGAACTGTGGCGCTACTTTGAAATTCATCAACTCCAATTATGGCCAATATCGTTCCAATGGTATGGCCATGGATGTGGGAGTATTGTATTCAGATACAGCCAATCTTTTTTATGCATCTGTTGTAGCAAAAAACATGGGTTTCCAGTTAAAGGAATATGACGGCAGCAGCCCCGATGATCTTCCTTTTGATTTGCAGCTTGGAATAACCAAACGGCTACAGAATGCTCCTTTCAGTTTTTCTCTTACGGTCCATCACCTGCACAGGTTCGACATACAATACAATGATGCTGTTTTTAATAATGAAAATGGTTTTGAAAACGGTACCACGAAACAATTTTCTTTTGATAAATTATTTCAACACGTAGTGCTGGCCACTACCATTTATGCCGGTAATAAAATAGAAGTAACGGCTGGCTACAATCATTTACGCCGGCAGGAACTCAACATCGGAAATTCCCTTAACGGGTTAAATGGTTTTTCATTGGGAGCAGGAGTACTGTTTGATAAATTGCAGATACGTTATGCCCGTGCTTATTACCAGAATAATACGGCCTATAACCAGCTTGGACTTAACCTGGAATTGAAAAAATACTTTGGATTAGGAAAATTCGGCGAAAAAATTGGCTGGTAATAAACTATGAAACCAGTTTGTACACTTCAAACGCTTCAGCATATTCAGCATTAGCCTGCACGCCTCTGACTTTAGCCAATGACCGGATAAAATCTTCCTTCATATAATTACGGTGAGATTGCGACTCATATTTTTTTAGTGCATTTACTTTCTTTTGCATTTCATTTTCTGAAAGCCGGATAAAAAAATTGGTATGAAAGCTGAAATTATTCCAGGGCAACTCGTATCCTGCAAACGTTGTATTCTTAAAAGCCCTGATACCTTCCTGGTGAATAACCTGGTGGTCCTGGTGAACATCTGAAGCAGCGGGAAGCAGTACCATGTCTGGATTAAACTTCTGGTTTAATTGTAACAGTTCTTCCAGTATTTTTTGCCTTGCCTGCGGAAGTTGTCTTACTTCATAATTAAACAGAATAAGATTTGACGGAGGGATGCCTAAAACAGAAGTTGCTTTTTTGCATTCCTGTTCCAATGTATCAGCAGGCAGGTTTGCCGGCAATGAATTTGAACAAAGGCAAAAGGCGGCATAATAAACATCTTTCCCTTCAGCGCAGTATTTGGCAATGCTGCCGCCACAGCCCAGCTCACCATCATCAGTATGCGGGGAAAGGATTAATATTTTTTGCGGATCAAACATTGCTTTCTGATATTCTCTTTTATATTGTTTCAAACAAAATAGTTTGTAAAACTGCTGAAAAAAATTGATTAATCCCGCAGATAGCTTGTAGAATCTTTCAGGTAAGGGAGACGCTGGCCAAATTCGGTATTCAACACGGTACGAAAAAGATTCACACAGGTCAGGCTGTCGCTAAGGGCAGTATAATTTTTGGATGGCAGGTACACAGACATCAGGTTCAGAAAATAATATTTTGATTCAACGAGCTGGGTAAAATGGCGGAATCCGTGATCTCCCATAAGAATAATTATTGGTGGTTTTTCAGATGATCGCAGGATATGGTCAACCAGTTCCAATAATCTTTTATTGGTGTATTGTAAGTACTCAATATAATTATGCTGGTTCACCTGGTTACCTTCCGTTAGTTGTTCAAAAGGGAGTTTCCGTCCGTTTTTATCAAAGTAATAGGGATAATGCGGCAGCATCAGGTGAGTAAAAATGAATTTCGGAGAATTATCTTTTTCACTGGCTGTTTTCATGGTAAGGTGAAAAATATTTTCATTGTTTTCTTTGTTAGCATAAGTCCCTCTTCTTAACTCTCTTTTTGATTGAAACCGGGTGATGAGATTGAAACGGATATCCCGGTCGAGCCGGCTTAAAAAAGTCTGGCCGGTGATCAGCCTTGTTTTGGCAGGGAGAAATGTTTCCAAAACTCTTGCTGGTTGTCCTTTAAAATTGAAATGGGAATAATTATAAAATGTATAATGAAGAGATTGAAGAAAATGCAGCACTTTATTATCCTGTATCATTTCATAACAATATGTAAGATCAGGTTTACTTCTGTCTTTCCCCTTCAGATCAAGATAATCCATATTTAAAACGGAAGCTATGGAAAATGGAGTGTAGTTATAATTGCTGTAGCTGGCGGGAATGGTATGAAATCCTCTTTGTGATAACTGGTTTATGAAATCGCTGTTGTCAAAATTAAAAAGATTTTTAAGTTCATGGTTACCGGCATATTCATCCGGGATGATAAAATACAGATCCGGTTTTGAACAACTGTCGCAATTTATAAATCCTATTGGAAGTGCAACCATCTTTTCTTCTTTCTTTACCATCTTGCCTGCAAGCAGAACTGAATCAACTATTAGGAATAATAACAGAAGCAGATTGAGATAATAGGTAGCCCTGAGTAATGCCGGCTTCTTTTTTTTGAGTAGTATGATGATGAACAATAAAATCAAAAATGATACAGGGAGCAGGAAAGTATATTTGATGATAAACGAACCCGGTAATATGTTTTTTAATGTATCATGGATGCTTCCAAAGAAAAAATGATATGCCATAATAAGAAAAGCCATCAGCCCGGCTTTCCGGAAATCCCGGTACAACAACCAAAAAAGGACAGAGATCAGCAGCGAAGAGCCAAGATAGAGTCCTGTTAACAACAGTGCATCCTTTACCGGCACAAAATCATAATTCTCTGTGTAGCCATGCAACACAAAAAAAATGGACAGCAGGTAAAGGAAAACAGGGTTTGTTTTTATGGTGGTCCCGATTGTTCTTTTCATAAATGACTTGACAAGATACTGTGAAAATGGCATTCATTTGACCCGGATGATTTTCCGGAATTCAGAAAAGCAAGAATGAAAATAATTTTACTCTCTTTCTAAATAGATGCTGGAATCTTGAAGCAAAGGCAGGTTTTGGCCGAAGCGAATGTTCAGAAGCGTCCTGAAAAGATTCACATTTGACATACCTTCTCTGAAATGAGTATAATTTTTTTCAGGCAGGTAAATGGCCGTCAGATTGATAAACTGGTATTTCATATCTGTATTTGCAGGTAATCGTCTGAAGCCATGATCGCTCATGACAATAATAACCGGAGGCATGGCCGATTCTTTTTGAATATGATCAATGAGTGAAATTATTTTTTTGCTCGTGTATTGCAGGTAGCCGAGGTAATTTTTTTGATTGGTTTGAGTCCCTTCTAGCAGCGCTTCGAAGGGAAGAAGCTCGCCGTTTTTGTTATAATAATAGGGAGAGTGTGGCATTAGCATGTGAGTGTAAATAAACCTGGGCTTACTGTCATGTTGTTCTGCGCTGTTCCAGGTCGCATCATAAATATTTTTATTGTTGCGTGCAATGGCATACACTCCGTGGCTTGCCAAACTTTTCCATTTCAGTTTGTTTGCCGCATTATATCTTATAATTTTGATTATATGACCCAGGAGAGTTTGCCCCGCCAACAAACCGCCGTTAGCCGGGAAGACTGATTCTTCCATAGGCAAATCTTTGTTGCCCGGATTAAAAATTGAAAAGTCATTGATCTTGTAACCTTCCTTACGCATTATCTCAAACAGCCTGTTATGTTTTATAGCCCGGTAACAATCGGAAAACAATGGGCCGGCATTTTTTGTGTCTTTGATTTTAAGGTAACTCATGTTGAGTGTAGAAGTAATTGAAAAAACGGTCATATTATAGTTGCTCGTACTTTTTTCAATGATATGGAATCCTCTTTCTTTCAATTGCTGCAAAAAAGAAGAATTGTCAAATTGAAGCATCTCTTTTAATTCAGCATCACCTGCATAGCCATCAGGCACGATCAGGTAGATGTCAGGTTTATCAGTGACATGAGCAGCAGTCAGGCTGGTATTTTCATAAACCAATCTCCGGTCATCCTGTTTATACACTTTTATTGTAAGAAAAATGCTGTCAGTAATCAGCAGCAGAAGTAATACTGTATTGGCAAAAAAACCGGTTTTAAGCGAAGGCTGCCTTATCTTTTTTAACCAGATTATTGTCAGAGTCAGTAAAAGAAAAACAAAGGGAAGCAGAAAAGCATATTTGGGCAAAAAACTTTTTTTGGCTACGGCATCAAGAAAATCATACAGCGGGCCAAAAAAGAAATTAATGAGTAAGAGAAAAAATGTGAAAAGCTTTGCTTTATACCTGTTATTAAAAATAAATGACGAAAGCCATGCGATCAGGTATGCTGCGAAAATGTATGTGATCATAACAAGCAAAGCACTCTTTACTGAAATCAGGTCATAATTATCCATGAACCCGTGCAATACAAAAAACAGGGGAAGCAGAAAAAGGAATAATGGTTTTTTTCTCATAAGATTTACCCGGGGGTTAAGTCCTTTTCATCAGGAACAAAACTCTGTTTGTTCCGGGAATTTTCTGTTTTGACAAAAATGAAAAATTTCTTTGAAATGCTTTTGTAAAATTTTCCTCATCATATAATAAATAAATATCTTTTTTGTGTTTCAGCATCTGCGTTGTTTTGGGGTCATCTTTAGGTACAAATTCAATGATCAGATATCTGCACATTCCGGTTAGCAGGCTGGCAATTTTTTCAAATGGAATATTTTTCCCGATGGCAAGATGATGTATCAGGGCAAGAGCAATGACAAGGTCAACATCAGTGCGGCTGATAAAAGAAGCCCGTTCTTCATTATTCAGCCCTGTTGCCGGTGATGGGTTGGAAATATCAATAACCAGTGGTTGAATTCTTGCCTCTCCGGTTGATTTTATATTGGTATAAAGTTTATTTATGGCAAAATGGTCAAAGTCAGCCGCAATGGTTTGAATGTTTTTTTCTGAAAGTAGTTTGGAAAACTCTCCTTCATTGGCTCCAAGATCAGCTGCAGTGGAAATATTTGATAATTGCCCGATCCACTCTTCAATGATGTTACGTTTCTGCTCCAAGTAATCTTTTCTTTGTGATGCTTCTTCGTAATAATCAGACCAGGAGCTTTGTCCCGGTGGCAATCTGAGTTTACGGATCAATCCTTCAAGACTTGAAATGAGATTCAGCATTTTTTGTTTTGAAAACTTTACATGCCGTTGACCCTGTTCCTTATTTTCAGCAGCCAGTTTAGCATGTAGGTGAATGTGTAAATAAGTATGCAGGGAAAATCTGCTTCGCCACGGTAATAGCGATTGTGTAATAGTTAGTGGAATCCCATCGGGCCAGGCAAGAAATAGTTGCTGCAAAGAATTTT
>JAHEZF010000227.1 GCA_023251215.1 Sphingobacteriales bacterium
TTTAAATTCTTGCAACGGGAAAGATCAATGACCAGTACAAATTTTTTACCCGGCATCCCTTTTCTTTCTTCTGCGTTAGATAAATGAGGCAGGTCTGGTACAGGCTTCAGGAAAGCTTTATCTACTTCAATAATTTCGCCATCTACCGATAGCAGTTTTACTTTTTCACCAGAAGGAATTACCTGTTCATCTGTTGAGGTAAAAGGACTTTTTTTAGTGTTGCAGCTTACGGCTAACCCTGCCAGTAGGCCCGTTACTAAAAAATCCCTGCGTGAATTATCAGTTTTATTCATCTTGGTTGTTATTAAAGCGGAAAACGGGTATTTATTTTTTTATCCATGTTTGAAGCTCTGTATCTGAAATTTTTTTGCCCCTGGCAGAAAGCAGATCTTTATCTACTTCTACCAGTTTTCCATCCTGTGTAAGCATTTTCACTGTATCCCTTTTTTTCTTTGGGATCATAAGTTTTATTGCTGCTACGGAAGACAAGATGCCCAGCCCCCAGAAAAGAAATTTTTTTCTTGTGGGAGTATTTTGTTTTTGTTCCATGCTTGTATGACTTTTTATCGTTTTAAAAATGGTAAGGTACAGTCTGCCTTTTGCAGGCTTCATTACCTAAGTCAGCTGCAGGCATGATTATAATCAAATATGGGTAAATCCTTTAATTGAGAAGGGCAGATACAAAAAACCACCGGGTCATATATGAACTGTTGGTGAGATAATTGAAAATGGAATAACTATTTTTTAAATGTACGCAGGTAATTCACAATACTCCATATATCGTCAGCATCGGGAATTTTCTTTTTAAAAGATGGCATATCATCTCTTCCGGCAGAAGTTTTGTAAAACAGGGAACCGTCTGTTTGAGATTGTGTTTCATTTTTTGAAAAATCACCGGGTTCTGTTTTCAGTTGTGCCGCTTTGGGGCCATCGCCCATACCTTTTGTTCCATGGCAGGATTTGCAGTGTGTGCCCCATAGGGATTTTCCTTCGGCAAGCGACTCTGCATCAGAAGCCACAGGGTTTTTCATGTTTTTATAATTGTCGGGTACGGGCCAGGGTTTTTTTTCCTGAAATGGCCTGAAGCCAGAAATAATGCTAACTAAAAAAATCCCGGCAAATAATAAAATGAATATTGTTAATAGTTTTGTTTTCATGTTAAGTTTAATTATGTCGGTTGTTAATAATGTTTTAGAGTTATCTAAACCTTTCTGTTTTAGAGACCCAAAGTACTATGAAGACTTAATCTCATAGTTGATGGGTGCTTGTTACAGGCATGATTCTGGTCAGGCATATTTCTGAGGGGAATCAATACGTTCTTAGCGGTCAAGGCTTAGGACTTTTTTAAAACAGGTGTTTTCGGAGCAGGTATAATAGCCGGTATTTCTTCGATTGGGATACTTTCTCAAATAATCATTTTGAAAAATAAAATCCCAGTGCCGTATCAATATTCATCATATCGCAAAGCCCAGGATCCTGTTCCCTGTCAAATAAAAATATGCCGCACATATCGCCTTTAGTGTCCAGGTCAATACAGGTTTTGCTTTTATCTGACTTTATAAAAAGCAGATAACGGGTCTTGGAAGTCTCAATGATATGGATCTGTGGCCAGTATTTTTTTAACACCATTCTCGCATTTCTCATCTGGTAAAAACAATCATGGACATCGCTTTCATACACCCTATTTTCAGTAATTGCTTTTATTTTTTGCAGTTGCAGTGAATCAGGATTATAGAAAACGGCAGATCTGCTCTGAATGATAAGCGTATCACTGAAGCTCGAAGCGGGTTTCTTATAAATAACCCGAGCGATTTCAGATTTCTTTTGTTCCTGCTGATTGTTTTTCCTGGAGGTTTGCGAATTGGAACAGGCGAAGAATAGCAGCAGGATTATGAATGCTGTTATGAGAGATGCAATTGGGTTATTATTTATAATCCATTTTTTCATACAAAAAACTTAATTATGGGTACCCATAGGAAATGTAGTTTATGAATTTGCTGATAAAATTAAAAACCCTGAGTTGAATTTCAACCAGGGCTTTTATTGGTCTGCCTTAGTAACATTCCATTTTACCGGACGTAAAACGATGTTTAATAGTTCCACAACCGGGTGATGTTAAATCCGATCAGGAATTTGCCCCCTTTCACTTTTGTACCAGTTGCATTATCGGTATACCCAAACGGGCTGTTTTTATTGTAAAGATTATTACGCTGCTGGTTCAGTAAGGAATAATTACCTAAGAATAGCTGGAAACTATGGCTACTGGTAGTAAACTCCACTCCAAATGATACATTGGGGTTGGGGTTATTGGTCGGGTGTTTGGTCAAAGGCTGGTCATAGTTAAATATCAGCGAAGTCACGTTGGTAACCTTGTATCTTCCGGCTACAGCAATTGCAAAATGATCATTTTTCATGGATCTGAATATTTCTTTGCCAGCGCTGTCATTCTTGGTATAATAACCGGCTACGGCATTCTGGTGTGATACACCTGGAGCGATTTGCAAAGAAAGTTTACTGGTTATCTTTCTGGCAATGATCAGCTGGTGGAAAAAGAAAAACCTGTCTGTCGTATGTTTGATATTACTACCATCATAGATAGTTGGATCTTTTCTTGTATCAACAGCAACATCACCAAAATAAGTCACACTCACCGGGTATTTACCTTTTGTTTGTGTTATAATGGAATATTTGGCATTTGCGTCCCATAACATACTGCTCTTGGTAATCCCGATTCCCAGGTTTAGCCTGTTGATGGGGGAATAATTAAAACCAAGACGGATATTGGAAGGGGCAAAAAATCCCCAAAGATCTTGGTAGCCCTTTTCAACCGTTCCAAAGCGGTGCATGATATCCATTTCAAAAGTTTTTTTAATGGGAACCATAACAGTTTGGTTATCGATGATCCAAATACTTTGGAAAGTATTTTTAGCAGGTTTTACCTTGACCGGCGCCGCTGCTTCATTGCTTACTGCCGTACTGTCCTGTGCGATAACCAAACCCGATATTGCTATCAGGCCAATGGTAAGGAAAGCAGGGAAGGCAAACCAGCGGTTGATTTTATTGGTAATAAATTTCATGTCTTTAATTTTTTAGGTCACTTAATTATTTAGTGCACCGGTTCTGATCCAGTCATACACTTTTTGCCTGTTTGCAGCAGAAGGAATAAATTCTTTCATTTCACCATTAATTTTTTGATACAGGATGCTTTCTTTCGGAATAATGGTATTTACAAAACCTCCGTTCACAATTTGCAGGTAAGAAATATCGGCTGTCATATACGGCTTATGTGCCCCCGAAACATGGCATCCGGCTAATGCACAACTTGAATTAAACAGGGGTTTCAGTTCAGCATTATAACTAACAGCTTGTGGCGGGCCATCGGGATCAATAGCAGCTTCGGGGAGAATAACATCCTTGTAACAACCGGTAAAACCAAACCCTATGACCGCAATCAAACCCACATATATTAATAGTTGTTTCATATATTTTTTTTAGATAATTACTTATTATTGAAATTCATGTTGCACTGAATGTCAATTTTGTCTGCTATACTGGTGCTGGTAACTCCATAATCCCTGCAGTTGAACTGGAAGCTTATTTGCAAACCAAATACATCATAGGGAGAAGCAGCTGCTATAGTGGCTTTTTTAATATATTTTAATCTGCCAACAAGAGCTTTGGTAAGGGGGGCGCCCAATTTACCCTGCCAGGTCAGATTAAGGTTTACGATATAATCACCTGTTGCCTGATCAAATGTCACTTTAGTT
>JAHEZF010000228.1 GCA_023251215.1 Sphingobacteriales bacterium
TTTCTTTCAAGATTTTTTTGCTGTTCTTTAGTTTGATCTGATCACTCACCAAACCGATCCATGAATTCAATTCGTCCACAGTGCCATACGCTTCTATCCGAATATGAGACTTTGGAACTTTTGTTCCGCCAATCAGTGAAGTGGTTCCTTTATCACCTGTCCTGGTATATATTTTCATTGCCATACTCCAGCCCCGCCTCAGGCGGAGAGTTTAGAGATTAATTACGAGAAACAAATGTAAACCAGATTAACTCTGTAAACAGAAAAGAGATTAAAATTTTCAAACTGTTACCAAGTCCTCTTTAAGGTCCCGATGCCTATCGGGATTAGGAGCATCGCTTTCAATCATGCCATCTCTCAGTCTTACAATCCGACGGGCATGATTGGCAATATCTGTTTCATGGGTTACCAACACGATGGTATTTCCGGCAGAATGTATTTTGTCAAATATCTCCATGATCTCATATGAAGTTCTGGTATCAAGATTACCTGTGGGTTCATCAGCAAGAATGATTGACGGATCGTTCACCAATGCCCTCGCAATCGCCACCCGCTGGCATTGCCCGCCTGAAAGTTCGTTCGGTTTATGATGGCTGCGGTCAGTCAGGCTCACCATTTCCATAACCTGCCTGGCTTTTTCGTTGCGTTGCCTTCTGCCCATGCCGGCATAAACAAGCGGTAAAGCCACATTTTCCAAAGCAGTAAGCCTTGGCAGCAGGTTGAATTGCTGGAATACAAATCCAATTTCCTGGTTACGTACTTCGGCCAGTTCATTATCGGTCATTTTGCTCACATCCTTTTCGCTGAGGATATAGGAGCCTGCAGAGGCTGTATCAAGACAGCCAATTATATTCATCAAAGTACTTTTTCCGGATCCCGATGGTCCCATCAATGCCACATATTCATTTTTAAAAATTTCCAGAGAAATACCTTTCAGTACTTCCAGTTCATTTTTACCCATGAAGTAGCTTTTGCGGATATTTTCAAAATGGATGATTGCGTTCATAGTCAGAGGTCAGATGTCAGAAGTCGGATGTCAGATAAAAATAAGTTTTCTGACTTCCGGCCTCCGACCTCATTTTTTTATCACTTTCGGTACTTTAAAAAACTGTTCATCGTGCAACGGTGCATTTTTCAAAGCTTCCTGGCGGGTTACTGAACCTTTTACTTCATCTTCTCTCAGCACATTCAACTCTTCGCTTATGTGAAGCAAAGGTTCAATACCGGTAAGGTCCAGTTCATTAAGTTTTTCCACAAAAACGATCATCCGCTGAAGATCATTTTTGATCTCCTGTTTTTCTGTATCATCGAACCGAAGCCTGGCCAGGTGAGCCAGTTTTTCCAGCATTGCATCGTTCACTTCCATAAAACAAATATAATCAGAAGTCGGATGTCTGAGGTCTGACGCCTGAAATCAACTATCTGACTTCGTACCTCCGACTTCAGGCCTCATTTTCTTATCTTCGTCGCTCATGGAAAAGAAAAAGGAAATAGTAATGAGTGGCATCCGGCCAACTGGTTTTTTACACCTCGGTAATTATTTCGGGGCTTTGCAGAATTATGTGCGGATGCAGGACGAATATGATTGTTATTTCATGGTGGCTGACTGGCATTCATTGACTACACATCCTGATACAAAAGAATTGCGAAGCAGCGTACTTAGAGTATTGGCAGAAAATATTGCGGCTGGCATTGATCCTGAAAGAGCTTGTCTTTATCTGCAAAGCCAGATACCTGAAATTGCTGAACTATACCTGCTGCTGAATATGCTGGCCTATAAAGGTGAATTGGAAAAGACGAACACTTTCAAAGAAAAAGTCCGGCTGCAACCAGAGAATGTAAATGCAGGATTATTGACCTATCCTGTGTTGCAGGCTGCTGATATAATGATCCACCGGGCAAAATATGTTCCTGTTGGTAAAGACCAGGAGCAGCACCTGGAAATGGCAAGAAATTTTGCACAACGGTTTAATCATCGTTATGGAGAATTGTTTCCCGAACCGGCAGCATTTAATTTTGGCAAAGAGCTGGTAAAAGTGCCCAGCCTGGATGGCGCCGGAAAAATGAGCAAAAGTGAGAACCAGTATGCAACCCTGTATCTTGCCGATAATGATGATATGATCCGTAAAAAAGTAATGAAAGCAAAAACCGATACCGGTCCTATAAAAGAAAATTCTGAAATACCTGAGACTGTACACAATCTTTTTCTTATAATGAGTCTAGTAACTGGTAAAGATGTTGTAATGCATTATGAAGAAGAACATAAGAAAGGAGCCATCCGGTACGCCGACATGAAAAAACAATTGGCTGAGGATATGGTGAAATTCATTACACCGATAAGAGAAAAGGCGGAAAGTATTTATCATGATGAAAAGTATTTAAAGCAGGTGGTGGAAAAAGGAAGGGAAAAAGCCGGTAAAAGCGCCGGGGAGACTATCCGGCTGGCAAGAGAGATAATAAGGCTGAAATATTTTTAGGCCATAATTTTTTAGGAATATAATTTACTTATCTTTAAAACCCAACTTAGGATTCAGCATTTCAGATCATGGCAAAAATTAAGAAACCCAAACATATCGCAGTAGCAGGAAACATTGGCGCCGGTAAAACCACCCTCACTGAAATGTTGAGCAAGCATTACAAATGGATTCCCAATTTTGAAGACGTGGATCACAACCCTTACCTGATGGATTTTTATGAGGATATGCCACGGTGGAGTTTCAACCTGCAGATATTCTTTTTGAACAGCCGGCTTCGCCAGCTGGTGGAGATACAAAAAGGAACCGAAACCGTGATTCAGGACAGAACTATTTATGAAGATGCCAACATCTTTGCGCCCAACCTGCATGAAATGGGATTGATGAGTAAAAGAGATTTTGATAATTACTTTCATTTTTTCCAGACATTAAAAACACTGGTACAACCACCCGATATGCTTATTTACCTGAATGCATCGGTTCCCACATTAGTCGGCAACATACAAAAGAGAGGGAGAGAGTATGAAGAAAATATCCGCCTGGATTATCTTAAAAAACTGAACGAGTACTACAACAAATGGATTGCTGATTACAAAGAAGGCTCGTTACTAATTATTGATGTTGATAAGAACAAGTTTGCCGAAAATGAAGAAGACTTTGGAGAAATCATACAAAAAGTGGATCGGGAATTGTACGGCCTGTTTTAATGATAATCTGAAAAATGATTTAAAGAAGTAAGCATTTCCTCAATCTTCTTTAACCATTCCGCCTGTTTTTCTTTTTTACGGCTATAGCCTGTTTCATCATCATATTGATTCTGGATTTTTTCTTTTTCATCCTGGATGTCATCATAGATCTTTCGCAGGTCATCCTGGTAAGTGTTTGTGTTAAATTTATACTCAGTCATCATCTTATTCAGTGTACGGGCAAATATTTCAGTGATATCAAAATGCCCTTGCTCGTGACTGAGGATATAATCTGTCTGGTACAATCCCCATGATCTGTTTTTAGAGAACCGGCAGGTGATTGAATAGGTGAATTGGTTATTGCTAAAATGATATTCTATACCCAGGTAAGTAGTAGTGGAAGCTGCTGCATCTGAAGTTGGATCAGGCTTGCTCTTATAATCGTTCCATTCCAGTTTCCTGCCGGCTCTCCAGTCAATGAAATCATCCGTTTTATTCTTTGCAGAATAAAATGCAGGGTTTGCCAGGAGCAGGAGGATGAAATATTTTTTAATCAGCAGCATCATAAAATCCCAACGAAAAATCGGC
>JAHEZF010000229.1 GCA_023251215.1 Sphingobacteriales bacterium
TTTTTATTCCGGGGACAACAATAAAACAGAAAAATTCAGAAACAAAAATAATTTCGGACTTTCAACTTATATTCCAATGGGAATAGATTTCAGAGTCGGGAAGAAAAAAAAATTTTGGAAACGGACACATTTGTTTTATGAGTTAAGACCTGGCATTAACATTACATCAATTCCAGAACTGCGGACAATTACAAATGCAAGTTTACAACACGGACTTGGACTAAAGGTTTCCTGGTAACAATTTTATCGGACAGACAACGGACAATAACAAAAGAGCAACGAACCGCTAACAATAGCTTTTCCCTGCCCGGTATCTCACAAATAAGTTTTGCCCATGACGAAGCCGATAGCTATCGGCTCCGGGCCTGAATAAATTAAAATTCTTTATTATCAGGTATTTTCCTGTGTACCGGAATAACATATATTTACAAATCATCTTTTTTGCACCACCAGACATAGTTCCCGGTAGGGTAACTCCGGGCAGAAAAAAATAAAATGGGAACAACAGAGAAAACATCAATCACCGTTGAAGCAAGTATAAATGCTCCTGTAGAAAAAGTCTGGAACTATTGGACAACTCCCGGACACATCACTAAATGGAATAATGCTTCGGACGACTGGCATACCTCTTTCGCAGAAAATGATTTGCGGGCAGGCGGTAAATTCCTGTTACGAATGGAAGCCAGGGACGGAAGTTTTGGCTTTGATTTTGGCGGTGTTTATGATGAAGTCAAAACAAATGAACTGATTGCTTACACTATTGGCGATGGCAGAAAAGTAAAAATCATTTTTACAAGCCATGGCAATGAAACGAAAGTTGTTGAAACATTTCAGACTGAAAATATTCATCCGCCTGAAATGCAAAGAGGCGGATGGCAAGCCATTCTCGACAACTTCAAAAAATACACCGAAGCAAATTAACAATAAACAATTTCTGATAAATTGATAAAAAAGTAATTATGAATAAACCAAAAGACTTTGATGAGTATATCGCAAGCTATCCTGAAGACATCCAGGAAATCCTTGAACGACTTCGGGAGGCAATCAAAAAAGCTGCACCAGGCGCTGAAGAGGTGATCAGTTATGGAATGCCTTCCTACAGGCAGAATGGAAGGTTGATCTATTTTGCAGCGCATAAAAGTCATATCGGTTTATACCCGATGGCGACAGGAATTGCAGCATTCAGGAACAGGTTGTCTGCTTACAAGTGGTCAAAAGGTACAGTTCAGTTTCCTTTTGACAAACCACTGCCACTTGGGCTAATAACTAAAATTGTAAAATTCAGAGTAAAAGAAAACTTACAAAAAGTAAAAACAAAGAAAAAATGACCAATACAATTTATCCCTGCTTGTGGTTTGACGGACAAGCCAAAGCAGCAGCAGAATTTTACTGCTCCGTTTTTCCCCAAAGGAATGGATCACCAAAAAATTCCAAGATAACCGCTGACACGCCATTGGTTGTAGCCTTTGAATTGAATGGACAAAAATTTATGGGCTTAAACGGAGGCCCGATGTATTCACCCAATCCCTCCATTTCATTTTTTGTGATATGCGAAACATTGGATGAAATTGAAAATGCCTGGAAAAATATGTTGGATGGTGGAAATGTGTTAATGCCGTTAGACAAATACGAATGGAGTGAAAAATACGGTTGGGTGCAGGATAAATTTGGCATAAGTTGGCAATTAGCTTATGGTTTAATGGAAGAGGTAGGTCAGAAATTTTCGCCAACACTTATGTTTACCAACCAACAGGCAGGCAAAGCTGAACAGGCAATAAATTTCTATACATCAATATTTGAGGATTCATCTGTTGTTGGCATTAATAAATACGGTGCAAATGATAATGATGTAGCAGGAACAATAAAACATGCCCGGTTTAAATTGGGGCAACATGTGTTTATGGCAATGGACAGTTCCATGCCACATCCGTTCAGTTTTACGGAAGGCATTTCGTTTGTGGTTGAATGCGAAACACAAGAGGAAATTGACTATTACTGGGACAAACTCACCGAAGGCGGACAAGAAAGCATGTGCGGCTGGCTCAAGGATAAGTTTGGCGTATCATGGCAAATTGTACCGGCAATATTAGGCAAACTCATGAGCGACCCTGAAAAAGCACCACGAGTGATACAGGCTTTTCTGCAAATGAAAAAGTTTGACATTGAAAAACTCAGGCAAGCATAGAAAGTCAGTTACATTGACAAAAGAACAACGAACCGCTACTTAGTGTGAAGCACTAATTTTGCCTGTCGAAAATGCGTATTAGCATGCTGCAAACTATTTCCATCATCGTTACCGGCAAAGTGCAGGGAGTTTTTTACCGGCAGAGCACCAGGGATGTTGCGCAGCAACTTGGTATTACCGGGCAAATAAAAAATTTATCCAATGGAAATGTAGAGATCATTGCCACCGGAACCAAAGAGCAACTGGATAAATTTATTGCGTGCTGCAAACAGGGCCCACCCAAAGCCGTTGTCACTGATGCAAGTGTTGAGGAACTGGCTTTACAGGAATTCACTCATTTTACCATTCTAAGATCTTAAAACTTCAATATGAAAAAACTTTTTCTTATCACATTAAACATTTTGCTTTATGCCTTCAGCGTAAATGCACAAGATGACCCAAGACTTACTGAAGTATGGAACCCTGTACCGGGAGTGGTGACTCCTGGCAAAACTGTAACTGATGCTCCTTCGGATGCAATCGTTTTATTCAACGGAAAAGATTTTTCCAAATGGGAAACTGTTAATGATGCTGAAATAAAATGGAAGCTGGAAAACAATGCAATGACCGTGTCTGATGGCAGTGGTGACATCAGAACCAAACAAGGGTTTGGTGATTGCCAGTTGCATATTGAATGGAGGACCCCCGCCGAAGTAAAAGGCGATGGGCAGAGCCGCGGCAACAGCGGCATTTATTGTATGAGCCGGTACGAGTTGCAGGTGCTCGATAACTTCAACAACCGCACTTACAGCAATGGACAGGCAGGTAGTATGTATAAACAGTATATGCCGCTTGTCAATGCTTGTCGCCCACCCGGAGAATGGCAGAGCTATGATGTGATCTTCATTGCCCCGCATTTCAATGCAGACAGTACAGTGAAATCTGCAGCACGAATAACGGTTTTTCAAAACGGAATATTAATTCAGAACAATGTGAGCATTTGGGGAAATACTGTTTATATTGGTATCCCGAAATATGAAATGCACAGCGATAAAGAACCGCTGATACTGCAGGATCACGGCGATGCAGTGAGCTACCGGAATATCTGGATAAGAGAACTATAAGTAAATGTTATTTCAAATTCTCCAGCATATCCTTCGTCATAGCCCCAAGATCATATTCTTCTTTCCAGTTCCAATCCTTCCTGGCTATGGAATCATCAACACTCTGCGGCCAGCTTTCAGCAATGGCCTGACGGTAGTCGGGTTTGTAAGAAATGGAAAAACCGGGTATATGCTTTTTAATTTCTGATGCAATTTCTTTTGGCGAAAAACTCATGGAAGAAATATTATAAGAAGTGCGGACTGAAATTTTTCTGGCAGGTGCTTCCATCAGTTCTATAGTTGCACGGATAGCATCGGGCATATACATCATCGGCAGGTAAGTGTTCGCTTTCAGAAAACATTTATATTTTTTTTGCTCCAATGCCTCATGAAATATTTCAACCGCATAATCGGTAGTACCACCGCCCGGCTCTGATTTGTA
>JAHEZF010000230.1:0-1953 GCA_023251215.1 Sphingobacteriales bacterium
TTTGCTCTGAATCCAAACACTGACCAGGTATCATCAAAAGAAATAAGACTTATCCATGTCGGCTTATCTCCTTCGCTTAATAAACAATCCCAGCCTTTATCTCTTGTAAGATCTGTTTGCACACCGGAAGTACCTTTTGGGTAATAGGTCCATACGATCACTCCTGGTTTCACCAACTTCAACACTTTACTCAGTTCTTTTTTTAATTGTGCACTGTTCATTACAAACCAATGCACCTGGTTGTAGTTTTTTGTTCCGCCTGAGGCGGAATCGGAAATTTTCACGCCTTGTGGTAATCCCTGCAAGCCTTTTTTAAAATCGGATGGGGGATGAATCGTAAGAAGCGAAAAATTGTTTTGGATCCTCAGCTTTTGCGCAACGCTGTTTGGCATACTGCAGGGTTTATTTGCCAAATATAAGAAACAGATAATGGAAATGAGTTGTTGAATATTGCTTTTGTTAGTTTCTGAATGATCTTGCAGCTGAAAAAAACTTTAATACTATATGCCGCTAGTAACCCATTTCTCTTTAGCGCTTTTATAAGTAGGTTGGCCCAATATAAGAGCCGGATTTTTAATATCTCCACGTATAAGCTGATTAGGAATAGAGGAATCCCAAATGAATTTATCACAGAGATCAATTAGCTGTTTTACTTCATCTTCTTTTACAGCATCCATATCCATAGCCAGCAGTTTTTTATATTTTGTCATTCCACCAGGATCGCTTTTGTAAGCTGGCGGCAGATCATACCAATCGTTCTCATTCAAAACAGGCGTAAGATTGGGATTGATCCTGACAAGATTTGCCGAATTATTCAGTGAGGGGTCTAATATGGCATACGTAATAAAGGTTGCTGAATCGGGCGGGTCGCTCAAAATACTTGTTGCCATTTTTCTGATATCATCCATGAATTTGAATGAGGCTTTTGTAATGACAAGCGGGTTACTCTTGTTTTTTTCATAAATGGCCTTTGTGATCGGATCAGTGGATGTACCTGAATCAGCTATATTAACATGGCTCCCGGTACCAGTACCTATTGAAAGAATACAATAATCTTTTTTGTCAACTGCCCCATTCGTCATGGCCTCTACTAATCCTGCAAGCACAGGATTATTAAAGCCGGAGACACCGCCATCCCAAAACCAGGTTGTTCTTTTCTCGACACCATTTAAAAGAGAGATGTTGATCTCGGCAGGTGCATCAAAATAATTGACCAGCGCATTGCTGGATGAATGTATTGCATGAGCCAAAGAGACCTGGTAATATTTTTTATTGAATTTATTGGTAGCACTGTTCGGGTTGGACCTGAAAAAACTGACCCGCTCCTTAAAATAATCGTAACCCACTATCAGCAACTGAAGACTTTGTTTGCCTATAATAGCTGGCAATTTATCAAGCGGAAGTTCGACGATCGCTTCGCCGCCGGGATTAAGATGATCCATTTGCTTTAGCACATTGACCAGGCCGGACAATTTTCTTTTGGTGCTGTATTTAGGACCAATGCCAATTAAGCTTCTGAATAAGCTCAGAATATTTCTTGGTCTTAATTTTTCCCAGAAGAATAGATTTGAAAATACCTGCCGTCTTAATTCTTCGTCCTGAAACACTGAAATGATCTCACTTAGTTTCATATCATTGCACAAAGAAGCAAGTACAAGACTGCCGCCGGAGTTGGCAATAGCCATATCAAACTTTCGCAATAACTCATGGCCTCTCATATCGCCATAAATATCCAACAGTACTCTTGCCTGGATCAACGCCCAGGAACCGCCCCCATCGAGTGAGAGGATTTTGTACTTCATAAAATCATTTTAAAAAATTGATCCTGCTTTTTTATTTTGCAACACTGCTTTTATTCAAGTTACATCAAGTTCCAGCCACATAGGCCGGTGATCGGAAATATAATATTTTATATAGCCCCTGAATTCAGCCTTTGTCTTTGTATTCCATATT
>JAHEZF010000230.1:1963-3692 GCA_023251215.1 Sphingobacteriales bacterium
TACAAGACTGCCGCCGGAGTTGGCAATAGCCATATCAAACTTTCGCAATAACTCATGGCCTCTCATATCGCCATAAATATCCAACAGTACTCTTGCCTGGATCAACGCCCAGGAACCGCCGCCATCGAGAGAGAGAATTTTGTACCTCATAAAATCTTTATAAATTTTAAATACAGTATACCTTTTGTCAGCTTATGTCCAATTCCAGCCACATAGGCCGGTGATCGGAAATATAATATTTTATATAGCCCCTGAATTCAGCCTTTGTCTTTGTATTCCATATGTCAGCAAAAGCAGCATTGTCAAAAGGGAAAATGCCATCGCTTAGTATGCGGGTCTTGGTACCCGGTAAAAAAGCGATCTGATCATATTGTTGATCGTTGCTGATGTTTGAAAATATCAAAGAAGTATGATCGGGGAGTTGCAGGCCACGTTTTACCAGGGCTTTGTAAATAATATCATCTTTATCTCTTTTTGGCAGATTAAAATCTCCTAATGCAAAAACATCAGTTATGCCATTATAGGTGTATTTGCTTTTCGATCTAAGGTCGGCCCAGCGGGCAACAGCATAGACTTCCAGGCATCTTCGGCCAAGGCTCTTTGGATCCGTATCATCTCCGTAATACAGGTGAACAGTCATTAATGTAAATTGAAAATTCCCGGCCACAAAACTTACGAGAAAAGGACTTCTGTCAAAGCCATTAAAAGAAGAAGCAACCCCGGTTATTTTGATGTCGCCGTAATCACTCGGCGGGATGGCATACTCTGCGACTTCTTCCAATACTTTCACTTTATTGCTGTCGTAAATAAATGCCATTCTTTCATTATTGCCTGCTGCATCTGAAAAAATAAATTTATACTTCGATCCGGCAAAGCCAACGATCTTTTTAAAATGTTCGGCGTTTTCTTTTGTTTCCTGCACGGCAATTATATCAAACCAGGATACGACCTCTGCAATAATTTTTAAATGAACGTCTTCCCTGTCCTGCTCGCCAAGATTAGCAATATTCCAGGTGGCTACCCGCAGAGTGGTTGATTTGGCGGCAGGTATCTTCATACCGGCTTGTGTGTCTCTGTAATTCCGTAGTGCCTTTATTTCTTTGGAAAGGTTTACGGTGTAAGAAAATTTTGGTTTGGGAAAGGAGGGCATAAGTTCTTATCTTTTTATAGATCAGTAATTCCTAATGCTGCAAAAGTTTTGGGTCCTACAATACCATCTGCATCAAGATTATTTTGCTGCTGAAATGTTTTGACTGCTGTAAATGTGCCGGTTCCAAAAACTCCATCTTCACCAACAGCAGGATTAGCCCCTCTTGAATTAAGGGCTTTCTGAACTAACAGAACTGCATTACCGCTATCACCTTTTCGGATATATGACCCGGTCGTTAGTTTTTTTGCCGGCACAGGCGGAAGCGAAGCTTCTTCTTGTATTGCGCCCAGTAATTCTGTTGTTACTTTTCCGGTCACAGATAAAGAATGTTTTTGTTGAAACTCTTTTATGATGTTTTCTGTTCCTGACCCGAAGATCCCGTCCACGGTGATCGTAAAGCCGAGATCAAACAATAATTTCTGAAGAACGGCGACGGCACTTCCTTTATCGCCTTTTTCCAATGTATCATCAGTTGCCATGGGTGATGCATCTGCTAATGCAAGGGGAGAAGCAAAAGCCCTGACCAAAGATCTTTTTCTTTCACGCAGCATTACTTTTCCGCCATCGCTGTCATTCCCT
>JAHEZF010000035.1 GCA_023251215.1 Sphingobacteriales bacterium
ATATAATCGAGCAACGAATCAATAGCTGCGTATTTGTAGCGGTTGACATTTGTCCAGCTACCCTCTTTAAAAATATAAATACCGTCTCCGTCATATTGATAATTCCATGAATCATTCACAGCTCCGGCTGTAGCATAAAAAACATCATTGTAAACAGTCATTTCACCACTGGCAGTTTGTTGTGGTGAATTGAGAATATATTGCTCAAATGTTGAAGAAAAAAAATGTGAGAGACATCCAAACTGATCTGCTATCCACGGATCATTGTTAAATAAAATGGCTTTTCTTGGAAACGAAATGACAGTGGGCTGGGTGATTGTCCTGGCAACCGATCCATCGGCATTTAAAACAGTTATCTTACTTGCTCCATTGGGAAATCTCTGGCACAACTGAATTTTACCACCCGTGCTGTTACTGCTGACAACCGGCCATCCATCAGTATAAAATAAACTCCAGGTAGTTCCATTTAATACAAACAGTGAATCATTCTTTTGTACCACGATTTTATTCTGCACATTCAGCACATTTTTACACACCCCTGCGGATAGACCATTAGCGCCACTCAACAATTGCCAGTTAGTATAATCAGCAGGATTGGGGCTGTTCATTGCGATTTTTTTCAACCCTTCTTCTGTAGCGGCATAAAAAAAACTTCCATCGCTGCTAAAGCCATTTACTTTTATTTGGTTGCCGCCATTACCAATGAACCATGAATCTTTCACTTCGTACCGGTCGCCATTGATTACGATGACTCCCAAACCCGTAGAGAGATAATAATTTTTGTTCAGGGGGTAAATGTTGTAAATATTCTTATCTCCGATCATGTTGTTCCTTTTGACATCGGGTACATTATAAATATCGTTCCGGTAAATAATATCAATATTGCTGTTGTTATAGGCAATAAAAAGCTTGCCATTGGCCTCATCATATTGAATGGCGTTGATGCCGGTTTCGTTAAGCCCCGTTACACGACTGAGCCGCTCAATCGACCCGATAGCTATCGGGTTATCCGTAACAGTAACCGTGAACAAACTATAAGGAGTGGCACAATAGATCTTGCCGCCTCCTGCTGTAACATCAATAGCGCTGTTGTAAGGCAGGTGTTCACGCCATTGGCCAACAGGTGGCAATGGCAACTGTGCATGCAGTTGTAGTTCAAAAAAAAGAAATGTTATAAAAAAAATATACCTCACTCCTCAAAAGTATCGCAAACAAAAATACGGTTAGGCTTTTTTGCCTTTCTTTGCTGTCATAAGCTTTTAAAGACGGGTTTATTTTTATCATTTGTCTTATGTGGCAAAATCTTGGACGATCTATTCTGAAATACCGTTTCCCGCTGTTATTGATTCTTGCAGCCCTTACCGGTTTCATGGCTTACCATGCAGGTAAGGTAGAATTGAGTTATGATTTTTCGAGAGCCATTCCATTGAATAATTCCAAATACAAAATTTACCAGGAGTTTCTAAAAAAATTTGGGGAAGACGGCAACCTGCTGGTTATCGGTATTCAAACTGATAAATTGTTCAAGAAAGAAATTTTTAATGCTTATGCTCAATTGCAGCACGATCTTAAAAAAGTAATCGGTGTAGATGATATTATCGCTGTCAGTTCCGCGGTCAATCTTGTAAAACAACCGGAAACAGAAAAATTAAAAGCAGACACTATTTTCCCTGAAAGAATACTTACCCAGGCAGAGATAGATAGCTGCGCTGCTGTTTTTCTGAATCTCCCTTTTTATAAATATCTTTTATATAACCCATCTACCCATGCATGGCTGATGGGTGTGAGGATCAGTAAAGACCTGATGGCGTCCAAAGACAGGATTGGCATTGTAAATACTATCAGCAGCATAGCCGATGAGTTTGGGAAAAAAACAAATCTCACGGTTTATAAAAGCGGGTTGCCCCATATTCGTACCCAATTATCGGTACGGATTTTAAGAGAGATGAGGTTATTTATCTTTGCTTCCATTATTCTCTCTGCTGTTATTCTATTGTTGTTCTTCCGTTCATTAAGTTCCATGTGGCTTTCATTGATGGTAGTAGTGCTGGGTGTGATCTGGAGTTTTGGCAGCATTCATTTGCTGGGTTATAAGATCAGTATCCTGAATGCATTGATTCCTCCCCTGATTGTAGTGATAGGAATTCCCAACTGCATCTACTTTCTGAATAAATTCCATACGGCCTATAACAAAACCGGCAATAAAAAAAATTCACTTGTTGCCATGGTGGGTCAAATGGGAGTGGTAACTCTTTTCTGCAATCTGACTGCTGCTATTGGTTTTACTGTATTTGCATTAACGCAAAGCCCGATATTAAAAGAATTCGGCCAGGTAGCAGGCATTAACATCATTGCTTTATTCTTTATTTCTCTGATTCTTATTCCAACGCTGTTAAGTTTTTTGCCCCCTCCAAAAAGCAGGCATACCAAATACCTGGTAAACCCGGGATTAAACAGGTGGCTTGACCGACTGGAAAGCTGGTCGCTGAATCACCGTAAATTGATTTATTTTATTACTCTTATTATTGTTACTGTATCTGTCGCCGGCATGCTCCGGTTAAAAACGATTGGTTATATTGTTGACGATCTTCCGAAAAAAGATAAAATATATACAGACCTGCATTTTTTTGAAACTAATTTCAAAGGTGTAATGCCGCTTGAAATAATTGTTGACACCAAAAAGAAATTTGGCGTTTCCCGAAACCTGAATAATCTCCAGAAAATAGATTCCCTGTCACAATTTTTAACTTCTATGGGGGCTATAGCAAGGCCATTAAGTATTGTTGAGGGTTTGAAATTTGCCAAGCAGGCTTTTTTTGAAGGTGACAGTTTGAATTATTCCCTGCCTGCGGAATATGACTTGCCTGCTTTGGCTCAATACCTTAATTTCCGGAGTGATTCAGGAAATAATCAAAACACATTCGCCAGGCTGGTTACTACATTTATGGATAGCGCCAAACAGGAGGCCCGTATCAGTGCAAATATGGCCGATGTAGGCAGTAAACGATTACCGGGGATATTGGACAGTATTACAGAAAGGGTGAACCAGTTATTTTCAAAAGAAAAATATGAAGTACAACTTACAGGAACCAGCGTTACGTTTCTTGAAGGAAGCCGTTTTATTATTCATGGATTAAAGGATAGTATCTTCTGGGCATTCATTTTAATTGCCCTGTGCATGTTATATCTGTTCCGGTCTTTCAGAATATTGATTTGTTCCCTTATCCCCAATATAATTCCGCTTTTAATAACAGCCGGGGTAATGGGCTGGACGGGCATCCCTTTAAAACCTTCAACAGTGCTGGTATTCAGCGTGGCTCTTGGTATTGCCATTGATGTAACTATTCGTTTCCTTGTTAATTATAAACAGGAGTTGCCCCGTAATAACTATGACATGAAAAAAACCGTTGTGGAGACCATCCACACTACCGGCATCAGCATAATTTACACCTCGATGGTGCTGATCGCAGGGTTCATCATTTTCTGTTTCAGTGGCTTTGGCGGCACCCAGGCCCTGGGCTGGCTAACCTCCCTTACCCTTGTAACTGCCACCCTTACAAACCTGGTTTTACTGCCTTCAATTTTAATTTCCGTTTTTCGATTGAAGAAATAGTTGGTTTTAGTACATTTATGCAGCAAACCAATGCTTGAAATTGTCCGTTTTAAGTAAAGGTTTCAGGGAGGTTAGTACGGGTTATTTGTTTAAAAAACTGTAATTTTCAAAAGATTGTGTATTTTTTTCTTGTTTTTGTAGCAGGTTATTAATTCATGACCTTACACAAAAACAAATTACTTTTATATACTAAAACTAAAATGCTCATGAGAAAATTATTTTTACTCCTATCGGCAATTGTGTTTTTTGCAACTCAGGCAATGGCACAACGCACCGTTACTGGCAGGGTTACCGATGAAAAAGGAAACCCTCTTGCCAATGTTTCCGTGTTAGTAAGAGGCACTACAACAGGTACTGCAACCAGGGCAGACGGTACTTATTCACTGGTAGTTCCCGCCAATGGAAAAGCTCTTGTCTTTTCTTCTGTTGATATGAGTCCTATTGAATTAGCTGTTGGTACACTAACAGTGATCAATGCAACATTGAAAGCTGAAGACAGAACCATGTCCGAAGTGGTAGTAACTGCCTTTGGAATTAAAAAAGATAAAAAGACACTTGGCTATGGTGTAACACAGATCACTTCCGAACAACTTACCCAGGCACATACTACTAACATCACAAATGCACTGGCGGGAAAAATTCCCGGTGTCCGCATAAACGGCTCAGGAGGATCTTTTTCCAGTTCCAATATTATTATCCGGGCTTTTGCAACCATGACGGGAAACAACCAGCCCTTGTGGGTGGTAGATGGTATTCCTATTGATAACAGCGGCGGAGGTAATCCCTTACAGGTAGGTCCTGTTAATTCAAGCCGTGCTATTGACCTGAACCAGGAAGATATTGAAAGCGTCACTGTTTTAAAAGGCCCTTCTGCCTCTGCTTTATATGGTTCAAGGGGCGCCAATGGTGTGATCCTGATCACCATGAAAAAAGGAAAAGCAAGTAAAAAATCTGCTATTCAATATTCCAGCAGTTACCAGATAGAAACCGTTAACCGTTTTCCTGATTACCAAAACCAATACGCCCAGGGCAATAGCGGTGTTTTTTCTGCGACAGCACAAACCTCATTTGGCCCTCCCATTGGCCAAACTGTTACTACTGCTTATGATCCTTCAACAAATACCAACACCCGGACAGAAGTGCTGGCCACTTATCCCAATAATGTAAGAGATATTTTTCAGCATGGACTGGTCTGGCAAAATAATATTGCGTTCCAGGGTGGTGATGATAAAAATACTTTTCGTTTATCGTATAGTCATTTAAAGAATAAAGGTGTGTTGGACAATAATGTTCTTTACCGTCATAATTTTTCTTTGAATGCAAGCTCTAAGGTCAACAATTATCTTACTGTTACTGCCAGCGCTAATTTTTCCAATAACACTTCAAGAAGAACACAACAAGGTAACCAGTTAAGCAATCCTTTGTTCCGCGGCTGGATAACTCCCCGCAGCTATAACCTGAGCGGCCTTGCTTATGAGGATGCTGCAGGAAATCAACGTTATCCTTTAGGTGAAGATCATCCTTACTGGACAATCAAAAACAACCGGTTCAGGGATGAAATCAACCGCATGATAGGAAACGTTGGCCTGAATTTCAAACTGACCAGGTGGTTGCAAGCCGATTACAAAATAGGCGCTGATATTTATTCTACTTTCCGCCACGGTTATGATCAGATTGGCGCCCGTGGGCAGGCTAATACAAATGCTAATGCTGCAGGGGCCGTGCAGGAAAGCCGTAACCAGTTCCGCAATGTAACTTCAAATTCCTATTTTACAGCTAAAAAAACTTTTAAGAATTTCAGCCTGACTGCCATAGCCGGAAATGAATTCTTCCAGTCTTATGCTGCCAACGCTACCCTGACCGGCAAAACGGTAATCATCAGGGATTTTGAACAACTGAGCAATACAACCACCTTTTCTCCGTCGCCATCAAACAGTTCAGCAAAACTAAGAATAGTGGGATTGTATGGCAATGTGACCTTAGGTTATAAGAGCATTATTGCCCTTGATGTTTCATTGCGCAACGACTGGTCATCTACTTTTAAAGTCGGCAAGAATTCTTACCTGTATAATTCAGTGGGAGGATCTGTCAATTTTACAGAGTTATTTCCCCAACTGAAAAATAAAGTGATCGAAACTATTAAGATAAGAGCCAACCAGGCGCTGGTAGGTAAAGCAGGTGATATTATTTACGGAACGGACTCCTATATCGTTGGAGCATCTTCTGCAGATGGGTTTGGTCCTAATATCACTTTTCCTTTTAACGGTATAGCGGGTTTTACCCTAAGCAATTCAGCAGGCAATGCCAATCTTCAGCCTGAGTTTACAAATAACAAAGAAATAGCTTTGGAATTATCTTTCTTTAAGGGTCGTCTTACTTTTGAAGGCACCAAGTACAGGGAAAAATCGAGAAATTTAATCTTTGCTGTTCCTAATTCAGCTACTGCAGGTATTACTACTGCAATAAAAAATGCAGGTAATCTTTCCACAAAAGGTACTGAACTTGGCTTTAATGTTACACCTGTCAAGTCAAAATCATTCACCTGGAATTTCTTAGTCAATTATACTAAATTTAAAACAATTGTTACCAGCCTCGCCCCTGGTGTAACAACCATTTCCATTGGTGGATTTGTAACGCCCAATGTCAGGTTGGTGGCAGGTGAAGAATACGGGCAGATATATGCCAGTGGCTATCAGCGGGTATCAAAAGGAGGAAAAATCATTGTAGGAGCAAATGGCTTACCATCGGCAACGAATGTAGATATAAATATTGGCAACCCCAATCCCAAATACTTATTGGGTGTAACCAATACTTTTACTTACAAAAACATTTCCATGAGTTTCTTAATTGATTACAAAAAAGGAGGCGACCAGTATAGCCGCAATATTGCAGACCTGCGCCGCAATGGTGTAGCTAAAGAAACAGCCGAATTCCCAAGGTATGATGCCAGTGGTGTTTTACAAAAACCTTATTTGTTTGACGCGGTATATGCCAATGGTTCACCCAATACAACCTATGTTTCAGCACAGGATTATTGGGGCAACAGCGGTAAATACGCTGCACAAGAAGGATTTATTGTTGAAACCACCTGGTTCCGTATCAGGGAGGCATCTATGAGTTACAACCTGCCATCGTCCCTGATAAACAGAACCCCATTCAGCAATTTGGAATTAGCTGTTTTCGGAAGAAATCTTTATCTGCATGCACCAAACTACCCGCACTTTGATCCTGAACAAAATGTGTTGGGCAGCCCGAACAGCGGTGCACAGGGTTTGGAATTTAATGCTCTGCCGCAAACACGTACCATTGGTATGTCATTAAAACTTACTTTTTAATTCAAAAACATTATCATTTATGAAACTCAGATATTTTAAAATAATCATGGTTTTTTCAGGAATAGTGGCTGTTAGTTCCTGCAAAAAAATATTGGATATAAATGTTAATCCTGATGCTATACCGGCAAGCAACAGCCCCATAGCACAATTGCTTACATCTGCACAGGTGAATCTGGGATTTGAAGCCGGCAGCGACCTGTTCCGGTATGCTACCCTCATCATGCAGCAAATGTCAGGTGAAGCATCCCAGCCCAACCAAACTTATGACTATTACACCTATAAAATTACCCCCACTGATGAGGGCAATGTTTGGTCCAGTATAAATGCAACAACATTAAGCGATTTGCAATTGATCATAAACAGAGGAACCAGCAGTCCTTATTATACCGGGATCGCCAAGATCCTGAAAGCTTATGAGTATTCGCTTGTAGTAGATGTATGGGGTAAAGTGCCTTATACCGAAGCACAACAATTAGACGCAAATACGGCGCCGCATTACGATGATGATGCCACCATCTACCCAAAACTGATCCAGTTATGTATTGATGGAGTAGCTGACCTGAATGCCGGATCCAGTATTCTTACCCCCGGTACCAACTCGGTAATGTTTACCAACAGTGGAAATTTTACTGCCGCAAAAGCCCAATGGATAAAGCTTGCCAATACTCTGCGTTTACGGCTTTTGTTGCATTACAGCAAAAAAGACCCTGCATTTTGTGTAGCTCAAATAACAGCACTGGTAAATACTGCCGGTATAACGTTCATTGCTTCCAATGCTGACAATTTACAGATGCAGTTTTACGATATTGCCAGCCAGCGCAGCCCGATCTCTGCTTTTGAAGTAAGCCGCTCCAATTATCTTTTTGCAGACCGGAAAATGGTAGAAATGATGAATGCAAAAAATGATCCCCGCCGGCCTTTTTATTTTGCAATATTCCCCTTTAATTTCACCCCTTTCAGCCAAACAACTAATGCAGCATCTTCGGGGAATAATTTAATATTTCCTTATACTCCAACTATTGCAGTTGGAATGACAGTTGCCGCATCCGGCATACCAGCATACACAATAGCAAAGTCAGTTACTCATACTCCTGCAGTTAGCCCTACAACCACTACTGTTCTTCTCAATGATGATGAAACATCTGGTTTTAGTATTGCGTCAATTTCCTCAGGAACATCTATTACTTTTTCGCCTGCATACAGAGGTGTATCAGCAGCTAAACCACCTATTGCGCCAAATAACAATTACAGCCGCATTCATACATTCTTGCGGGGTACTGTTACGGGCGGCGCTGCAGCCCCGGCTGGCTACACAGGTCCGGTACAGCCATTTACATATACAGGTGCGGCCCCCCAGAGAATGCTGTCTTATACAGAATATAATTTTATCCGGGCAGAAGCCGCATTGATGGGCGCACCCGGAACTGCTCAACAGTTCTTCCAGGATGGTATTACTGCATCTATGCAGGAGGCTGGCGTGGCCGCAACTGATATTACTTCTTATTTAAGTACTTACGGCACACTTACAGGAACCAATGCTCAGAAGCTGCGGCAAATCATTGAAGAAAAATATATCGGACTATTTGGTGTTTCAGTTGAGCCGTGGACCGACTGGAGAAGAACCGGATATCCGGCGCTTTCAATGCCCGTAAATTCACTGACAGGTGTTTCCGGCGTTCCCCGCTCACTATTTTATGCTCAAACTGAGATTGACCTGAATCCGAATTGCCCGGGACAAAAAAGTCCCAGTATGCAGGATCGTGTATTCTGGGATAATTAATGAATTGAAAATTTTTTTATTTGCAATAAAAAACTCCGTCTCGTTTTAAGCTGGACGGAGTTTTTCTTTTATGAAAGAGATGCAAGTCATTTTAATACTTCTTTTAATTTGACTTCCAAAGAAGGGCCATGTAATGCTTCAGCAATGATCTTGCCGTCCGGATCAATCAATACATTGTAGGGAATACCATCAATATGGTATAATGCAACAACGGGACTATCCCAATACATAAGATCGCTTACCTGTGTCCAGCCAAGGGTATCATCGTTGATAGCTTTTATCCATTGGTCTTTGTGCCCGGGTTTGTCAAGCGAAACACCCAGTATGGTAAAATTTTTATCCCTGAATTTATTCCAGGCATTGACAACATTCGGATTTTCCTGCCTGCAGGGGTTGCACCAACTGGCCCAGAAATCAACCAGTACATATTTTCCTTTGAAGGAACTTAGTTTTACAAGATTTCCATTTACATCAGGCAGTGCAATTTCAGGTGCTGGCTGGCCCACCCAGCTTTGCGGACGCTGCGTTTGTGCATCAAGCATTTTTTTTATGGCTGCCACTCCATTGTGATTTGGATACCGGGCTGCTGACTCATTAACAATAGCACTTACCTGTTCATTGGGCAATGCTTCCAGTTTGAATGAGGGATTATTAGCAGTAGCTTGATAATAGCCAAGTTCAAACATTATTAATGCAGGGTTATTTGATTTATTGATGGATTGCAGTGTCAGGTTTTTTATTGCTATAGCAATCTTGTTCCTTTCGGTTTGCAACACAGCAAGGACACTGTCTGCCGCACCGCTTTTTTGCAGGCTGTCAAAACTGCGGTCATTATAATCAATAGTCTGAAGTTTATTTTTGAAACCAATCATAAAATCCTTCATCTGGAGGCTGGCTTCCGATCCTTTTACCTCGTAGCTTTCTTCAAACTGGTGGTTTTCCTTATTGAATTTTACATCAAGAGTAATTTTGGAAGCATCATTGATCACTAGCGTTAGCTGATAAATGTTTTGATCCAGTCGCAGGTTATAGACACTGGCTTCCCGGAGATCGGCCTTAAGAGAATATTTACCTCCCTTGTCCAGCGAGGCGGAATCAACTATTATGCGCTGCATAGTTGCGGCTGGTATCTCTTCGAGATAAATCATTTTTGCAGTATTGTTGATTATAGTACCGCTTACTTCAAATCTCTTTTTGTTTGATTTGCTATTGCAGGAAACAATCATTGCCGCGGCAACCAATCCAACTAACCATTTTTGCATATTCGACTGTTTTATAATTTATGATTTTAATTTTTCAATTAATAATTCACTGGTGACTTTGGGATCTGCCTTTCCTTTTGATTGTTTCATTACTTCCCCTACAAACAAAGCCAGCAATCCTTTTTTTCCTTTTTTATATTCTTTTACTTTATCAGAATATTTTGTCAGCACTTCGTTGATGATGGATTCCAGAGCTGTAACATCTGATTGCTGAATAAGGTTTTGCTCCAAAGCAATTTGCGCCGGGCTTTTTGCCGGATCTTTCAATAATTGTGAGAATATCCTGGTGACCGCAACAGAAAAATTTACTTTGCCCGAATCAACCAGTTCAATCAAAGCAGCGAGTTGCTTCGGGTTGACGGTAATTTCATTTATCTCTTTATTATTTTCATTCATCCATGATCGTACCGGGCCCAGCATCCAGTTAGCAGCAGCTTTCCTCACCCCCGACCCCTCTCCACTTCGTGGAGAGGGGAGTGAGGAAATAATTTTTTCAAAATAATCTGAGAAAGCTTTTTCTTCAGTTATTACGGTAGCGTCATATTCAGAAAGCTTTAGTTCAGAAATATATTTTTTTATTCTTTCTTCCTGCAAAACAGGAATGGAAGTATGGATTTTTTCTATAAACTC
>JAHEZF010000231.1 GCA_023251215.1 Sphingobacteriales bacterium
TTGATGATGAAAAGAAGAAATGTATCCGTTCCTATGCGTCCCGATCATGGTCACCAGATGCTCGGTGATTTACAAAAGAAAACTTATCCCGGGTATTCAGCAATCGGGAGATTGAGAGGGCTGGCAGAATTAAGGGGGTTGGAGTTGGGAATTCACAGATTTTTATATGACTAAGAACTTCTGTAATTATTAATCGTTCCAGATTGAAGGTTATCCAAATAAAAAGCCCCTGTCAAACACCGAATTTGCAGGGGCTCGTGTTATTTTAAGACTTTTTTTGTAGCCCGTACGAGATTCCCTGCCTGACTGCGTCACGCAGGCAGGGAACTCGTATCACCACCTTTGTTTGATAAATATTTTTCGAGCCATTTTTTACCTGCAGCGCTTTTCAGATACTTTTCTTTTTTTCGGGCAGTTTCCCAGTCCGGATGATCTTCTGTATAAATGATTTTCCAGGGCCGATGACCTTTTGTGAACCTGTTCTTTCCGGAATTGTGTTCATGCAAACGATTGTTCACGTTTTTTGTAATCCCAGTGTACCGGGTTTGATCAAACAAACTTTCTATAACATAAACGGTAATCATAAAAATAAAAAGGCCTCAGAATCTGAAGCCTTCATTTTGTAGCCCGTACGAGATTCGAACTCGTATCACCACCGTGAAAGGGTGGTGTCCTAGCCCTTAGACGAACGGGCCGTCTTGTTCTCCGACGAAGCCTTGGCGAAGTCGGACGCTAAAGCTACGACGGCCAGGGCCGCTTTCGCTTTGTTTTAAGGGACGGCAAAGATAGCCTTGCACTACTTTTTAGCCAAATGTTTTTCTTCCTGAGCCTGCCGAAGGATGTTTCCATGTTCTAAACGATCACGAATAGCTTCACTACACTGCAATAGTTGTTTTAGTCAGATCTGATACATATAAACAGTAGCAATTTTCTTACCTTCGCACCGCATTTTTAAAATAAATTTCTTTGGACATGAACACAGTTAAAGTTGCCATCAATGGATTCGGACGCATCGGCCGGCTGGTTTACCGCCAGATTTATAAAATGGAAGGCATTGATGTGGTGGCCATCAATGATATTACTAACCCCAAAGTGCTGGCACACCTTTTAAAGTATGACAGTGCGCAAGGACGTTTTGATGCGGAGGTAAAAGCAACTGAGGATTCAATTGTAGTGAATGAAGATTCAGTTAAGATATATGCGCAAAAAGATCCTGCACAAATTCCCTGGAAAAATCATGATGTAGATGTGGTGTTGGAGTGTACCGGATTTTTTACCGATAAAGACAAAGCATCTGCTCACTTAACTGCAGGCGCAAAGAAAGTGGTGATCTCCGCTCCGGCTACCGGCGAACTGAAAACAATTGTGTTCAATGTAAATCACAACATACTTGACGGAAGTGAAACTGTTATTTCCTGTGCATCATGCACAACAAATTGTTTAGCCCCGATGGCGGATGTGCTTGATAAGAAATTTGGTATCATGACGGGATTGATGACAACTGTTCATGCTTATACCAACGACCAGAATACACAGGATTCGCCACATCCTAAAGGTGATCTGCGTCGTGCAAGAGCCGCTGCACATAATATTGTTCCCAATAGCACCGGCGCAGCCAAAGCTATTGGTTTGGTTCTTCCCAATCTGAAAGGGAAATTGGATGGAACTGCCCAGCGGGTGCCCACACTTACCGGTTCACTCACCGAATTAAATTGCATATTGGGTAAGAAAGTTACGGTTGATGAAGTGAATGCTGCCATGAAAGCGGCAGCCAATGAATCATTCGGATACACAGAAGATGAAATTGTAAGCAGCGATGTTATTGGTATCCACTTTGGTTCTTTGTTTGATGCCACACAAACAAAAGTGCAAACTGTTGGCGATGCACAACTGGTAAGAACAGTGAGTTGGTACGATAATGAGACGAGCTATGCAAGCCAACTGGTGCGGACATTGCATTATTTTGCAAAAATGATAAAAAAATAGGTGGCAGGCTACCTGGAAAGACTCTCTTTTTAAAGGGCCATATCAGTTAATTTTACATGTACCATTTATGAATATCAAACAAAAAAACTGATGGCATACCGGCTTAATAAAAGAAGACTTAAAAAAATCTTTAATCGCATCAAAAACCTGCCAGGCGGCTTCAACTTCTTCCGGTATATTTTCAATAAGACGAACGGTTTTTTTCTGAAAACTTTTCGCAGTACTAAAGTTCCTTATCCTTCTTCAATTATGTTTGAGGTTACCAATCACTGTAATCTTGCCTGCATCACATGCCCGAGAGAACATGATTATGGGCATGCGATGGCAAAGGGCAGCATTGACCTGGATAAAATGAAGAAAGTGATTGATGAAGTAGCTCCTTATATAGATTCCATCGGGTTGACGGGCCTCGGCGAAACGCTTTTGTTCAAACAACTTGAAGAAACAATGAAGTACATCAAGAAAAAAAATAAGGGGATACAGACATTTATTTCTACCAATGCCCATATACCCGGCGCAGAAAATTATATTGAAAGATTGGCTCCTTACCTGGATACACTTCAGATATCCATTGACGGGGTCAGCAAAACCTATGAATCGGTGCGGTTGCTGGGTAATTATGAATTTTTTGTTGATACCATGGGAAAAATGATAAAAGTTTGTAATGAAAAAGGAGTACCGGTCATGTTCAACTTTGTGGCTGTAAAAGAGAACTATACACAAATGAAAGATGTGGTGAAGCTGGCTTCGGAATTAAGTGTTCCTTATGTCAATTTTACCCCGGTCAATTTAGCGGCTGTCACTGCATGGGATACGGAATATTACAACCTGTTTTATTCCGATAATTTTAAAAACGAATTGAAAGCAGCATTTGAACTTTCCGTTCAATTGAAAAATGTGGAAGTGACGGTATGGGATATTAAAACAAAAAATGAGTTTCAGAAATGCCACCTGATCTGGAATCATTTTTATATCAGTTGGGATGGATATATGACGCCCTGTTGTGCCAAACCTTTTCCAAAAGAACTTAACTTCGGCAATGTGTTTGAAACATCGCTGATGAAATGCCTGAACAGTGCATCATACAGGCAATTCAGGAATATGTGGTATCAGAATATTACGCCTGATTTTTGTAAGAAATGCCATATAGTAGATTTAAAACCGGTGGATATTGATTTTGACATTGCCATGAACTGATTGAATGAATTGCCAGCACTTATTCAATGGGCGCAAAAAAAATATTTTTTGATATGAGTCGTTTTACAGATTTCAATTTTGCCGGGAAAAAAGCACTCATCCGGGTTGACTTTAATGTGCCCCTGAATGAAAAGTATGAGATAACAGATGATACCAGGATGAAGGCGACAGTTCCTACCATAAAAAAAATATTGGATGAGGGTGGCAGTGTGATACTGATGAGCCATTTTGGAAGACCAAAAGATAATCCTTCAGAAAAGTATTCATTGAAACATCTGGTAAAACATTTATCTGATTTGTTGAACGATAAACCAGCAACCAGCAACCAGCAACCAGTAACTATTCTCTTTGCCAACGATTGTATCGGTCAGGAAGCTGTTCAAATGGCTTCATCGTTACAACCGGGCGAGATTTTATTACTGGAAAATCTTCGTTTTTATAAAGAAGAAGAAAAAGGTGATAAAACATTTGCTGAAAAATTATCAAAACTGGGT